>DATMZL010000236.1:0-2165 GCA_035607075.1 Polyangia bacterium | reverse complement strand
CCGCGGCGGCCGGCGACGCGCTGGCGACGCCAGCTGTCGTCTGCACGGGCGGCGCCGGCTCCGACTGCGCGCTCACCGACACCTTCAAGGTCAACTGACGCAACGATGAAGACATTGCTCTCGACGGTTGCGGTGATGTTGGTTTCGGGCGCTGCGTTTGCGCAGGCGCAGGACGCGGGCGTGGACGCGCCGCCCTCGGCGTTCCCACCACCGTCCGCTGCGGCACCGGCGGCCGGCGAGGCCGCCGCCATTCCGCCCCCGCCGCCGCAACCCGAGCCGCCCCCCGCGCCTCCGTCACCGATCCAGGCCGCCGCCGCCGCGTCGCCGCCGCCCGCCGCGCCCGCGTCCGAGGGGGGCGGGCCAGGCCCCGTCGAACGCCTGCCACCGTCTGCGTACCCCGAGGAGTACACGCGCGACCTCTACGGCGGATCGCTGTGGATGACGTTCCACGGCGCGCAGTGGCCGTACTACGCGCGCACTGGCATCGGCGTCTCCGGCTACGGTTGGATCGACCAATCGTACCAGCGCCTCACCGTCGGTGAGCCCTCGTCGTCGTTCAAGCACTCGCAGGATTTCCTGCAGCAGGGACGGATCCTGCTCCGCCTGACGCCGACCTACACTTCCGGTGATTTCTTCGTCCAGGCGCAAGCCGAGCTGGTCGCGAACAAGGATCAGTCACAGGCGCAGCCGCTGGCCGGGATCGTCGACACGGACGACGCCTGGGTGCGCGTCGGCGTGTGGCGGAAGTGGGATCTGATGTTCGGCCGCTTCGAGGCCTTCGAGATCTATCACCGCGGCATGGGCCTGGACCTGAACACGCAGGAGCGGCTCGGCGCGTTCGATCCCAACAGCAACCCGCCCGACATCTACGGCGCGACGTATCTCTTCGATCGGCCGGGCCGCGCCGGCAACGTCGCGCTGCACCTGTATCCGTTTCCGTACCTTCGCGTCGAGCTGCTCACGCAGTATGGCGGCATCGGCAGCTACAACGAGCTCGGCGGGCGCCCAGCCGTCATCTACGACATCGGCTGGCTGAAGCTGAAGCTCGCGGGCGAGTACCAGTGGCTGACGGCGAAACCCGAGAACGACAAGGGCAAGCAGAAGAACTGGGGCTTCGCGGGCGCGGCGCAGTTCGTGTTCGTGCCCTTCATCGAGGGCGGGATCAACTACGGCTTCGCGGACAACCACTTCTACGATTCGAACGGCAACCTCGTCAGCATCTCGACGTTCATCACGTCCAGCGTGGGCGTGTTCGCCAACGTGCGCGTCGTCGACATCGTCGGCGCGCTCGCCAAGCGACCGTGGCACGACGATCTACTGATCGGCGGCGGCTTCAATTACGTCGCCTGGTCCAACGAGCACTACAACCCGAACCTGGACGGCCTCTCCGATTTCTCCACCAACACGCAGGCGTTCGTCGCCGCCCAGTACCTGGTCCGCAAGCAGCTGTTCGTGAAGCTGGTGGGTGCGTACGCGAAGTCGCGCTTCGAGAAGTCCTTCGCCACCGTCGGCGACTACAGCGACACGATGTACAGCGCCCGCCTCCGCGTCCTGTATTTGTTCTGAAGCTTTTCAGGAATGCCGCGGTTTTCGCGGGTTTGCCGTCGCCGCCGCGATCAGAAAGCTGGTGCTGGCCAGCGGTTTCGTTGTAATTCCTACGAGTCGGGCTCGCCGCCCCATTGGCCCGTGAAGGCGAGCTCGGCACTCAATAGAGCAGTAGGAGAAGCCTAACCATGTCGCATCTTCGCCATTTCGTCTCCGCTAGCCTCGCTTCCGTCGGACTTTGCTTTCTCGCCGCGGGCGGCTGCCAGAGCCCGACCCGCAACACGACCGGCACCGCCGGCACCGGTGCGCCGGGAACGGGCGGCGTCGATTCGTCCGGCGCCGCCGGAACGATGGGCGGGGGCGGGCAGGGCGCGATGGGCATGGGCGGGCAGGGAAACGAGATCATCATCATCACCGGCGGGACCGGCGGCACCAGCAGCGCCGGCACCACGGGCAGCGGCGGGGCCGTCGGCAACGGCGGCACCGTCGGCAATGGCGGCACCGTCGGCAATGGCGGCGCCGTCGGTAACGGGGGCACCGTCGGCAACGGCGGCACCACCGGCAGCGGCGGCATGAAGATGGCGTGCGGCAGCGTCACGACCGATCCGCTGCCGTACACC
>DATMZL010001595.1:0-4004 GCA_035607075.1 Polyangia bacterium | reverse complement strand
TGTCCAATGCGCGCCTCGTGTAGACTTCGCGCGAGCAAACATCAGAACATCGGGGCGTGGCGCAGCCTGGTAGCGCGTCTGCTTTGGGAGCAGAATGTCGGAGGTTCGAATCCTCTCGCCCCGACCGAGTTAAGTCCGCGTCGTTCCTTTCCACGGTTGCACGGCGGGTCGACGATCCGGGCGGTTGTTGGAGCCTCGGGTAGTAACCGGGCAGTAATTGAGCGGTGCCAAGGTACACTGGGAGCCATGGCTCGTCGGCCTTCACCGCCCCGAACGACTGGACCGCATCCGGGCCAGGCCGGCGGTGATCTGCCGACCGAGATCCCTCCAGTGCACGCGATCACGCGTGTCTACGTCTTGCCAGCCGGAGCGGCTGCCGAGTTTATGAACGAGCTCGAGGACGAGACGGAAGAGCCGACCCCAGCCTTACGAGCGCTTCTCCGTGGGGCCGGGCGTTAGACCGCTCCGCCGGGAGGACGACAGGTCGACGTTTCGGTCGGGGGACGCAAGCCTCGACGTCTTCTTCGCGCAATACGCCGGCCAGCATCAGTTCAAGGCCCACATACGTCGCCGAGCGAGGAGGACGCATTGCCGGCTACGCGGTGACTGCGGCGTGCATCGACATCGTCGACTTGCCGCCCGAAGATCGGCTGCGCTACCCGTACCCGGCGCCAGTGCTATCCCTGGCGCGTCTCGCGACGTACGAGCGAGATCGCGGGCAGGGAATCGGCGGCATGCTCCTCGCGCACGTGTTTGTGTTGGCCGCGAAGATGGCCGACGAGCTCGGATGCGTGGGTGTGGTCGTCGATTCGAAGGCCGGCGCCTTATCCTTCTACGAGAAGTAGGCTCCTGAAGATCGCCACGATTAAGAAAGCCCGGAGCAGCGCCTAGCGCGTTCCCTGGTCCGCGCCGGTGGCGAAGAGATGCTGCGGTCGGAGCTTCCAAGAGAATCAGAGCGGGGGAGGTTGCACGATGTCGCGCCCACCGACGTGGGGCTCCTGCACATAGCCGTCGGCCGGCTTCGGCAACGCCGCCACGCAGGCCAGCGAACAGGCGTTCACCAGTAACGGCACATGGTCGGTGGCGACCGCCAGCGTGATCCATCGGCGGATGCAACGGGCCGCATCCAGCCGCGCCGCGCACACGCTGCAGCGGTCGGGCGTCAGCCGGGCGAGCGCCCCTGCGTTGTCGCGGTCTTCGAGGTGCGGGAACGCCGGCCGATGTTTGTAGTTCCCATACAGGCAGCGCGTGCTGACGAGCGAACCGCGTAAGCGCGCACAGCGCGTGATCTCGTACGGCAGGAAGTGAAGGCACCGCGACGAATAGACGTCGAGGTACTGCAGCGACGACATGCCCGCGATCTGCGGCGGAATGCGCACCAGGTGAGTCCCTTGCAACAGCAACTTCTCGACCTTCACCAGGCGCTCGATCGATTCCGGCAACGTCAGAATCTGCGCCCGCTGACGACGGCTCAGGCCTTCAAGGAGCGCCGGCGCCGTTTCTCCACGGTCGATTGCCTTCTCGATCCGTGCAACGACGCGCTTCCAAGCCACGCAGGACGTGTCCTGTTCCTCCGCGTGCAGCATGGGGACCTGGCGCCCGTGGTCGATCTCCCAGAAGTCGAAGCAATGGCAGTTCGGAAAGGGGCCCGCCCAGAAGAGCTTCCAGAACAACCTCATGTCACCGCGCCATCATCCGCCAGAGTAGCTTGTCGACCGTGACGGGCAAGTCGCGGTTGCACGGCGGGTCGAGGGTGCGGGGCGGTTTTGCGGGGTGGGTAGCAACCGGGTAACAAACGAGCCGCGCTGCGCCTGGCGCGCGCGTGTGGGGGGCAGCGGCGGCTCCTGCCGCTCGAAGGCGTATCATTGAGACGTGGGAATAGTGGCGCTAGAGGCTGCATCTTGAGGCGTCGTGCCGAGCGCGCGCTCGCAGAACTGGGCGCCGCCGCGCCGCTGGGCGCGGTCTGGCTTCTGCTGGCCAACGATCACGCATTCAAGCGCCTTTATCACAATGCGGTCACTGGGAAGCTGTCCGACGTCGCGATCTGCTTCTTCCTGCCGCTGCTCCTGTCCGCAGCGCTGGGACTGCTGACCGACTGGCCTGGGCGGCGCCGCTTGGCCGTAGGTGCCGTCGTGGCGACGTTGGTGTTCACGCTACTCGAGCTGTCCGACACATTCGGCGCGCTGTTCGCGCGCGCGACCGCTGCGCTTGGCCTGGGTGGCGGCACGCTCACGCGCGATCCGACGGACCTGCTCGCCCTCGTGTGCGTGCCGCTGGCCGTGGCCTACGGCCGGAGACGGCTAGCAGCCGCCGAACGTGGACCGAACGTCTGGCGCTCGGCGACGGGCGCGCTAGTGATGGTGACCGGGTCGCTCGCATTGATGGCCACGTCGATGTCGGGCCCCGTGAAAGTCTGCGAGCGACCCGCGCCCGTCATGTTTCAGGCCGAGGCCGGGTGCGGACCGGGTGGCCTGATCGTCGTCGACACTGATACATCATTCATCAACATCTCGAACGCCGCTGCGCTCGGGCTCCCACCTTTCAGCCTGGACATGTGCACCTGGAGTCAGGGCGGCTACCGCGGACAGGAGTACGAGGTTGATGGAGGTGGCTGCACGATCAGGCTGGACCAGAGCTCCTGGGAGATCTTCGTTTTCAAAATACAATGCTCATTCCCTTCGTGCATGTCACCCGACGGGGGTGTTACCACCAGCTCCTGCGGCAAGTGCCTCAATGAAGGGGCGTGCATCCAGGTCACGCTGCAGACATGCAGCGCCGCGCTCGCCGACGGCAGAGGCACATTTACATGCCGGCCAAGCGACGGCGGAGCGCCGTGCACCTCACGTCTCACCGAGGTCAGAGATGGTGGCGCCGACGGAGCGCCGGGCGAAATGGACGGATCGATCAACCCGTCTGCAGACGGACCGAGTGACACGAGCCCAGGAGGTTCATGAGCCAGGAAGTAGGTGCGTCGCAGTCGGAACGATGAAGGCGGCCAAGTCAGCCGGGCGGATCCGGATCGAATGACTACGACAGTGCCACCTCGCGCCCCGGGCAAGCATGAGTGCGACGTCCGTCGGTCGACCCGCGAGCCATCAGCTGAAGTAGGGATTGCCTCGGTACCCCACCTGGGGTCCAATCCCGCGCATCGGACAACGGGGGAAATCAAAAATGCGCCGCAGCTCGACTTTGCTGATGATCGTGGGGATTGGTTCGCTGTCGTATTCGACCGCGCAGGCCCAGACGGTGCAGGTGACCGGTACCGTCGATTGGACCGCGCTCACCAACTTCCAGGCGCACAGCGCCGAGGTGGCGTTCTTCGATCTGTTCGTCACCGGCGAGACCATCCACGTGCCAGTGACCGATCTCGACGGGCAGGCGACGTATACGGCGACCCTGAACGCCGACACCTTCTACCAGATGAGCGCGGTGGTCGCCGACTGCGCCAGCGATCCCGAAGCCTGCGGCACGTCCGCGGCGGTCGGGACGCACATCCGTTTCGGCGCGCAGTCCGTCGATGGGATCCCCGCGGATAGCCCGCCGACGGAGATCGACTTCCTCGCCGACGGCGAGCAGAATCCGACGACGCTTTGCGGAGACGTCACGATCGACGGCGGCACGTTCGTCGCGCTCTCCACCGTCGCCAATCGAGGATCGGATCTCGTCTTCCTCAACGGCGTGTTCTCGAGCACGCGGTCCGAGGCGCCGACCGCCAGCTATTGCGTTCTGGCCGGCCCGTTCTCATTCGTCGGGCTCGAGTCGACGGTCACCATCCTGCAGACCACGCTGCCGACCTGCCCGGCGCAGGTCGATGTGCAGCTGAACGGATTCGCGTTCATGGGCCCGGGTCCGACCACGTTCGACCTTCACGTCACGGTGCCCGCCCCGCCGGGAGAGCTCACCGGTAACTTCTCGGTGGCCGGCTTCGCGCACGACTTCACGAACCTGATCGCCGGCAGTTTCTCCGGGTCGACATTCAATGAATGCGCCGGGCTGAGCGGGTT
>DATMZL010000240.1:0-15164 GCA_035607075.1 Polyangia bacterium | reverse complement strand
CAGCGCCGCCGCGACGATCATGGGATCCGGGTGGGCGGCGCTGACGTGGGATCCGCTGAGCAAGCGCTTTCTCACCGCGCAGATTCACGATCACCAGAACGAGTTCACGCAGGGAGGCGTTCCGATTTTGGTGTTCGACGTCTGGGAGCATGTCTACTATTTGCAGTACGGTCCCGAGAAGAAGACTTACTTCGACGCCGTCTGGAACGTGTGGAACTGGGCAGACGCCAGCCGCCGGTTCGAGTCCGTTCGCGGGATCGATCTCGCGCTCCGCCAGGCCGCCTGACGTCCTGCTAACCGCGTTCTGCCGGTTCTCGTCGAAAAAAAGACGGGGAACTTCCCTAAGGGGGAAAGATGAGCTAGCCTGCGCTCCTCATCCATTTGACAAGGAGCGTCGTCGATGTCGACTAAGGCGTTGTTTAAGTTCGCGGTTCCGGTGTTCGTGGTGGGCCTCGCGGCCTTCGGTTGCTCTTCGAGCGATACGCCGAACGGGGGTAAAGGCGGGACCAGCGGCGGCAAGGGAGGCACGACGGGCTCCGCAGGCACGACCGGCAGCGCCGGCACCAGCGGCAGCGCAGGCACGAGCGGCAGCGCGGGCACGACCGGCAACGCGGGCACGACCGGCAACGCAGGCACGACCGGCGGCGCGGGCACGACCGGCGGCGCAGGCACGACCGGCGGCGGCGGCATGGCCGGCAACGGCAACGGCGGACGCGGCGGCACGACCGGCAGCGCAGGCACGACCGGCGGCGCGGGGACGACCGGCGGTGCGGGGACGACCGGCACCGGCGGACGCGGCGGCACGACGGGCGGCGCGGGCACGACCGGCGGCGCAGGCACGACCGGCGGCGGCGGTACGACCGGCGGCGGTGGCATGGGCGGCAACGGTCTTCCGGCGTGCACGTCGACGATGTCCTCGTCGCCGGCGATGAGCGCGGCGGACTACTGCACGCTCCTGCTGGACGGCTGTTCCACCACTCTCGGCACGATGAACCCCTACGCGAACCAGGGTGCGTGCACGGCGGGCTACACCCAGCTGACCGACGCGGTGAAGATGTGCCGGTCGTACCACCTCTGCAACGCGCTCACGATGGCGAAGAACCCGCACTGCTTTCACGCCGTCGGGTTGATGGGTCTGTGCGGTAACTGAGCAGCCGCGCGTAACGCGAAGAAGGCGCCCCACCCTCGACGGGTCGGGCGCCTTTTTCATTTTCAGACGAAAGGTCTATTCTGGAGGGGTGCGGCCCCTGGTCGTCTGGTCGTTTCTCCTCGTCGCTGTCGGCGCGACGCTGATCGTCCCGGCGTGCGAGGACGATTCGAAGTACACAGCCGATCCGATGACCACGCCCGATCCGATGGGTACGGGCGGCGCGATGGGCGCGGCAGGCACGACCGGCGCCGCGGGCAATGACGGTGGCGCGGGGATGGGCGGCGGCGGCACGACCGGCAATGCAGGCATGGGCGGCGCCGCGGGCACGACCGGCGTGGCCGGCACGACGGGTACGGCCGGAACGACCGGCGCGGGCGGTATGGCGGGAACGACCGGTAGCGGCGGCACGACGGGCGCGGGCGGCCGAGGCGGCTCGTCCGGCGGCCGCGGTGGGACGACCGGCGCGGCGGGCACGATGGGTGCGGCCGGGACGTCAGGCGCTGCCGGCACCACCGGCGCCGGCGGTACGACCGGACGCGGCGGCACGACCGGCAGTGGCGGAACGACGGGCGCCGCGGGCACGACAGGCGCGTCGGGGACGAGCGGCACCGCCGGCGCAGGCGGCACTGGCGGAGCGTGAGCGCACGTGCGCGCGTGAAGCCGGTCGAACGCCTAAATTTTTCCGCCGTGCATCCGACTGACGTACTCTGTCAACCGGCCGGTCTCTTTCTCCCGCGGCCGAGGAGATCACAGATGCCCGATAAGCGCACGCTCCCGCAGTCGGTCGGAACGACGGTCGTCCATTGCTTGCGGTCGCTGGCCCTCGGCGGCCTGGTCGCCGCAACCGCGACGCTGTTCGTGGCGGGCTGTACGGACAACAGCGGCAACGGCAACTTCAAGCAACCGACGATCGCGGGCGCTGCTGGCTCGGGCGGCGGCACGGGCGGAGACGGATCGGGTGGCACCGCCGGCGGAACGGGCGGTGACGGCACCGGCGGCGGTGGCACGGGCGGCGCTGCCGGCACGACAGGCGCTGCCGGCACGACGGGCGCCGGAGGCACGACAGGCACCGGCGGCGGCAACGCCGACGGCGCCGTCGACTAGACCGCGAGCACGCGCGCTAAGGCGCGAGCAATCGCAGAAGGAAGCTGCCTCCGTCGGTCCCGCTCTCGAGCGTGACCGACATGCCCGCGCCAAACGCGGAGCCTTCGCCGAACACCGCCGGCCCGTGATACGTGCCGACGGCCCAACTCGCGCCGTCGCGCGTGCCCGTGAAATCGGCGCCCTGCTCGTCGCCGGGACCACCACCCGCGGTCGCCCAGCGTAGCGTCCCGTCGCTGCCCAGGCGCGCGAACAACGCTTCGGTGCTGCCGCTCGAAAACACCCGGAGCGGCGCCGCGCCGTCGGGATCAAGGACGATACCGCCGCCAAACGACGCCGCGACGAGCAGATCGCCGTCGCTGCTCGCGCGCAGGCGCCACGCGCGAAGCCCGATTCCGACGAGACGCCGCGCCCACACCGTCGCGCCGGCCGTCGAGAACGCCGCCAGAAAGCACCCATCACGTCCGGGCGCGTCCGCGGTCAGCGTCGGCGCCGACGGTCCCGCGCCGAAGCGCGCCTGTCCCTGGAACAACCCGGCCGCGACGATCGCGCCGCCCGCGCCGATCGCGATCGCGTCGCCCTCGCCCGCCGGCCCGCCGATGGGCAGCGCCCACGCGAGGCTGCCGGCGACATCCCAGCGCGCGACGAACGCTCGCCCGATCGCCGGATCGATCGCGACCGCCGCGCCGCTCGCGTCTTTGCCGAAGCTCGCCACGCCGTTCACGTAGCCGGTGACCGCGACGGCTCCGGCGCCGTCGTGCGCGACGCCGTACCCCTGCCCTGGCACGCCGCCCCCTGCGAAGCGCGCCCACGCCAGCAGCCCGTCGCCGTTCAGGCGGGCCGCGAAGATCGGTCCCGTGCTCGGCTGCGCGCGCGTCTCGGCCGCCTCGCCGCGACCGAACACTGCACCGTCGGCGATCGCGCCGGTCAGCGCGATCGACGTCGCCCCGTTCGCATCCGATCCCGCCGCCACGCCGCGTACGATGTCGTCGCCTGGACCGCCGGCGCGCTTCGTCCAGCGCACGCTGCCGTCCGCCGCCAACCGCGCGACGAACGCGTCGAGACCGCCCGCGCTGGTCGCGTCGTCCGGCGGAACATCGCGCTGCACCGCCAGCCGGCCGTCGAACCAGCCTGCCACGGCGACCTCGCCGTCGCCCAACGCCGCCAGGTCCGAGACCACGACGTGCCCGTCGTTCGAATCGATCGGATCTGCGCGCAGCACCTGGACCCAGACCAGCCGCTGGTCGCGCCGATAGCGCGCGACGAATCCCGACCCGGGCGTCCCGTCGCGGACCGCGTCGGGCGCGAAGGCGACCATCCCCGTGAACGACCCGGCGACGACCGCGCCGCCGTCGTCGGTGACGACGACCGCTTTCACCGTGGTCGATCCCGCGACCGCGACGGAGGGCTGCGTCCCGACCGGAATGCCCCAGTCGAGCACACCGGGCTGCGCGCCCCCGGCATCCAGGGGCTGCCCGACGTCCAGCCCGAGATCCACGCCCAGGTCCACCCCGGCGTCCTGCACGGGAACGTCGTGCCACGGCAGCGGCCGCTGGCTGCAGGCCAGCAGCGCGCTGACGCAGGCGGATGCGAGCCAGGCCGGTCGCGGGCGCATGCCGCCAGGATACCTTGGGCACCCCGGTTCGACGCATACCCCCGGAGCGGAAAGCTTTCAGGCTAAAGTACTCCGCGATGCTCGATCTGCGCCGCGGCCCGCTGCTCGTCGCCGTCGCCGACCGGCCGGCCGCGATCATCAACACGGCCGAATCGGATCATTCGACGCGCACGTTCGACCTGGTCGAAGCGCGCGTCGACCTGTTCGCGCAGCAGAGCCTCGACGGCTGTGCCCACGATTGCGCGCGCCTGGAAGCGAGCGGTACGCCCGTGATCCTCACCATCCGCAGCGCCGCGCAGGGCGGCCGCTTCGCGGGCCCGGACACCGCGCGCCTGTCCGCCTTCACGGCCGCCATCGCGGGCGGACACGCGTCGTGGGTCGACGTCGAGAACGACGCGACGATCGTCGACGCGCTGGCGGCAGTCGTCGCGGCGCGCACGGGCGCGCAGCTGATCGTGTCGCACCACGATTTCGCGCGCACGCCGCCGCTCGACGCGTTGCTGGCGGTCGTCGATCGTTGCCACTCGGTCCCGGGCGCGATCGCGAAGATCGCGACCGCGGTCCGCAGCGACGGCGACCGGCAGACGCTGCTCGATCTGCTGGCGCGCCGACCGGATCGCACGTGCGTCATCGGCATGGGTGCATCGGCTGATCTCCGCATCGAGCTGGCGGCCCGCGGATCGCTGCTCGCCTACGGCTACCTCGAGCAAGCGACGGCGCCCGGCCAGATGTCGGCCGCCGAGACGCACCAGCGCCTCCTTGCCGCGTCGCCCGCCTACGCCGCCCGGCGCGCCTCTACTTGACGAAGCAGCCGCCGAGCTGCGGCGCGCCCATGAGCACGCCACGCCCGACACAGAGGAACGAGACCGGGCGCCCCTTGATCACGCCGATCGTCGTCGGATCGTCGCGGGTCGCGAGCTTCGCGTTCACGGTCTGGAACGCGTCGCCCGTCGACAACCGCGCGACGACGCTGCCCTCGTAGTCGCGTTCGATCGAACGCACGATCCCGTTCACGATCACAGACCGCTCGCGAAACTGGCGATCGGCGTCGCCGGGGTCGCGCGCGTACGCGGCCCACAGCTCCGCGGCCGTGACCTCGGACGACGCCTTCGGCAACACCGGGGACGCCGCCATCTTCGGCCAGGCCGGCGCCGTCTCCGCGACGTGAGGTGTCGTCAGGAACGCGCTTGCGCTCGCGACCGCAAACATCCCGGCCACCAGGCAGCCCGACAGGACCAGGAACATCGTCCGCGGGCGGATGCGCTGGCGCTTGCCGCAACGGCGGCACGCGAACGCGGCGCGCGACAGCAGCTTGCCGCACTTCAGGCACTGCTTGTGGCTGCCTTTAACTGGATACGGAGCGCGGCGTGCGACCGCGGCCTGGCTCATGGTTCGTACATCGGGCGCCGCAGGCCAACCCTTGACGTGCGCGCAAAGGCGACATGTATGCCCAGGGCGATACCCGATGGCGCAAGTAAGGGTCAGGGAAAAACTTGTACAGACCCGACCATGAGCTCAGGAGCGATTCTGATCGTCGACGACGACAACGACGTTCGCGCCGCCCTGTCAGGGCTGCTCGAGGAGGAGGGCTTCGCTGTCGAGGCGGCGAAGAACGGGCGGGAGGCGCTCGCGCGCCTGCGCGGCGGCGTCCACCCGGCCGTGATCCTGCTGGACCTGATGATGCCGGGCATGGACGGCTGGGATTTCCGCAGCGAACAGATGCGCGATCCGACGCTGGCGGCGGTCCCGGTCGTGGTCGTCAGCGCGTCCGGCTTCAGCCTCGATTCGATCCGGACGCAGTTCCATCCCGCCGCCTACGTCGAGAAGCCGATCGAGAGCACGGAGCTGCTCGACGTCATCCGCGCGCTCGTGCGTTCACGACCGCCAGGTCAGCTCGACGCGGCCGAGCGGGCCCGCGATTCGTAGCGTGATCGCGCCCGACTTGATGCCGGCGAAGTCGGAGTTCGCGGGGACGACGAACCGCACGCTGTAGGTCGTCGAGAATGGGGTCTTGGCCGGGAAGAACTCGCGCTCGAAGGCGTCGGGCACCTTCTCGATCCGCACCGTGACCGCCTCGCGCGGCAGCTCGTGGCCGAGCGCGTCCAGCAGAGTGACTACCCAGGGCGAGCTCGACTTCTCGAGATCGTTCCACTTGTAGTTCGCGCTCTGCGCGACCATGTGGAATTCGTAGGCCTCGTGAAAGGCGTTCATCTGTCCGGCGCGCAGCTTCGCGCGATCCGCGTCGGACAGGCTGTACGTCGTCGCGTACCTTTCGATGAACGCCTCGCGGAAGTCCCAGCTCTTGTACGTCACCCACACTTCCAGCGCCTTCTCGACGTCGCGCAGCGCGAATTCGTGCCGCGTCCAGCGCTCGTAGATGTCGTTGTAATCGGCGGCGACGTAGTTGCGTGGCGTGTCGGAGAAGTCGACGCGCGCGGCCTTGTCGCTCTGGCACGCGGCGACCGCCGCCGAGATGAACGACAGCGTCACCAACAGCGCGCTGCGACCCGAGACGGTCATGACGCCGCGACGGAACAGCGTGACGAGGGACATGCGGTCGGGCGACGCGGTCGCTGTCTCTGGCTCTACAAGCCGAGGGTCGGGTCGTCGGGGATGTCGCGCTTCTTGAAGTTCGGGACCACCGTCTTCTTTTCGGGCTCGGCGGTCTTCGAGGAGCTGCCGCTATGCTTCGTCGCCGTCTTGCCCTGCGCGGCCGCTCTCGCCTCGGCGGCCGCGGCGCGGATCTTCTGCCGCTCCTCCTCGGTCTTCGCCTTGGAAAGCTGGTCGTTCATCGACTTCTCGATGCCGACAAGCTTGGCTTCCAGCATCGCCTGCGCCTTCTTGGCTTCCATCTCGATGCGCGCCTTCTCAGCGCGCTCCTGGGCGAGCTCCGCCTGATGGTCGGAGTGCATCTTGTACCAGACGCCGCCGCCGATCAGCACGAGCACGCCGGCGACGGTGACGACCGCCTTGACCGGCGAGTGCTTCTTCTTGTGCTGAATCTCGAGGCGCATGCGCTCCTCGTTGATGCGCATCTCGCCTTCGACGCGGGCCCGGCGCTCCGCCTCCTGCAGGCGAAGGTGATCCTGGCGCTGGCGCTCGTCGGCGTCTTCACGCGCCTGGCGCGCCCGATCGGCCTCGTCGCGAACCCGCCGCTCTTCCGCCTCGCGCGCGGCGCGGTCTGAGGCCTCCTTCGCCTGGCGCTCGGCTTCCGCCTTGGCGCGGGCTGCATCCTGCTCCTTCTTGACGCGATCGTCTTCGATCCTTCGCAGCTCGCGCAGCGAAAACAGGACCGAGTTCTCACTTGGACGTTGGCTACTGCTCATGGACGGGGCCTCTCAATTCGCGTAACACGATTATCCGTCGACTTCAACGCGACCTCAATATCGGCGATTCACGCTGAGCCCTGAAATCAGGGGCAGCGCGACCGTCGGAGACGCACCGGGGATCGAATGCGATCTGCTGCAGCTTACTTGAACGACGCGAGCAACTTGTCGACGACGTCGTCCCCCTTCTTTCCACCACCGGTCTTCGCGCCGGTCTTGGCCTTCTCATCCGTGCCGCCTTTGGTGGCGACAGTGGTCTTCGAATCCTTGCTCTTGCTCGCGTGATGGCCGTGATGCTTCGCGACCACCGGCGCGCCTTTCGCGTCGACCGCGCCGCCGCCTGCCGCAGCGAGCTTCTTCGCCGCGATCTCGGCTTCGGCCTTCGCCTTCGCCGTCGCGATCGCGGCAGCGGCCTCCGCCTGTCGCGCCTTCGCGGCCTCGACCTCGGCCTGCGCCAGCGCCTTCTTCGTGTCGATCTCGGCCTGCTTGCGGTTTTCCTCGGCGACCTCCATCGAGTGGTGCCGATAGAGGGCGCCACCAAGCCCCAGCATCGAAATCGTCAGCAGGCCGCCTACGACCCACAGCAATTTCACCGCAGGGTGCATTTGCTTCCCCGGCAGGTCGAACTTCGGAAGGACAACTTTCTCGCTCATTGTTTCAACTCGCTCCTTCGTGGAACGGAGGTCAGCAAGATGTATTCCCCAACGGGATCTGTAGTCTAAGTCTCTGGAAACTCGGATGCAATCATTACGAAGCAGCGTCCAGCGACGGATGATCGCTGGGGCCAGTCCCCCCCAAATTGCATTCGCCGCCCCAGGGATGACAAAGTTTCTGTCTCTGTTCCACCCGCGCGTTATCGTGGGGGCGCAACCCGACTGACACGTTAGTGCCCGCCTTGACTCATTTCGTCGATCTCCACTCGCATTACTTACCAGCCCTGGATGATGGGGCGACCAGTCGGGAGATGTCGTTGGAGATGGTCCGCGCGGTCGCGTCGCTCGGCTTCGGCGACCTTTACGCCACACCTCATCAGCGCAACGGCATGTTCCTGCCGGCGCGGGAGGCGATCGCTGCCGCGTTCGCCGCCGTTTCCGCGGACGCGGCAACACACGCACCGGGCGTGCGGCTGGGCTTGGGCGCGGAAAATTTCTGGGACGACGTCCTGCACGGCCGGCTGCGTGAGCGGACCGTCCCTGTTTACGGCGAAGGGCCCGCGTTCCTGTTCGAGGTGCACCCGCAGTTCATGCCGACCGGCATCGAGAACGAGCTGTTCCAGATGCGCGTCGCCGGCCTGCTGCCGGTCATGGCGCACCCCGAACGCTACACGGCGATCCAGCGCGACGTGGATCTGGCCGAACGCCTCGGTCGCCATGCGGTGATGATGGTCGATCTCGGCGCGCTGGACGGCGCGCATGGCCGCGCCGAGATGAAGACGGCGCGCAAGCTGGTGCAGGAAGGGCTGGCGCACGCCGCCGCGACCGACATCCACCGGCCGGACGATCAGAAAGGGATCGCGGCGGGCATGGCGTGGATCCGCAAGCAGCTCGGGCCCGAGGTTCTGGAACAAATGCTCGCGGAGAACACGCGCCGCGTGCTCGCGGGCGAGATGCCGGACGCGCCGCTCGCCTGACGCGAACGACGGGCTACTTCAGCTCCACGAGCGGAGCGCCCTCCTCGACCGAGTCGCCCTCCTTGATGAGAACGGCCGACACCGTTCCCGCGGAGGGTGATTCGACGGGCATCTCCATCTTCATCGATTCGAGCACGACGACCGTCTGCCCTTCTGCGACGGCGTCGCCGACCTTGACCTCGATCTTCCAGACGGTGCCCGTGATGTGCGCTTTCACCTGAGCCATGGCGAGCGAGAGTACATCACATTCTAAAAACAGCCGCTTTCCCTCGCTGCGCGGGAGCCGCTGGTGGGCGCTCAAGCGCGGGGCTAGAGCGCATAGCGCATCTCAGAAAATAGCTGCACACCCGCGCTTTCGCGCGGGAGCAGCTAGCGCCGCGGCATCGACGCGGCCATGTGGAACGCGAGCTGCGCGTCGGTGTAGCGATGCTGCGGGCCGCGAACGCAGGCGATGCGCGCCGCACACGAGAGACGGCAGGGCTCGGCGACGAGCCGGCGGGCGTGGCAGGCGGCGACCGAGAACCCTGCGCGCGCGACTGCGTGCGCGGGACACGCGTCGACGCACGGGGCGTCGCACCCGGCGCATCCGTCGCCGATAGGCGGCCGCGGCGGCAGATCGCGATCGACGACCACGAGCGCGCGATACGCCCACCACGGCCCGAACGCGGGATGGATCTGGAGGCCGAGCGGCCCCGGTCCGCCGAGGCCCGCCGCACGTCCGAGGCGCTGGAACGGGATCAACGGCTCGGCCCCGTCGAACGGAAAGTAGACTGCGTACGTGGCGCCGAGCGATGCCAACGCGTCGGTTGCAGCCGCGACCGCGACGCGCTTCGTATAGCGATCGAGCGGATTCGGCGTGCCGTCGCCAGCTTCGGGACTGCCGCTCGCGAAGCGATCGAAGAAGCCCGGCCCGCCTGAGCCCACGACGACCGCCGTTCGCGCGCCGGGCATCAAACTGGCGAGCGTCAGCGTCGTGACCGGCGCGCACGCGGCGTCGAACGCGGCCGCGGCGAGCGGCACGACGACGTTCAGCCCCACCGCCCCGAGCGCGCGCTCGAGCGCCGCGAGAACCGCTTCGTCGCCCGTCGACGTCGTGCGCGCCTTCGGTTACTTCAGCTGGAACGGGTACGGCGTCGAGAAGCCGTCCGACGGCGGGAAGGACGCGGTCTTCACCGCGGCCTCGACGCACGTGCCGGTCGGCGTGCCGGCGAACTTGCCCGTCACGTCCGCCTTGGTCACCTTGCCGTTCTTGCCGATGACGATGTTGACCATCGCGGTACCCGGCACCTTGAACTGGTTGTAACAGGCGCTGACCTTCGGCTGGACGCCCTTCAAACCGGCAACGAGCGCGTTCTTCGGCAGCGGTCCGGCGTCGCCGCCCCCACCGCCCTTGTCCTCCGACACCTTGGGCTTGTTCGTCGCCTTCTGCGGCGAGGCCTCGTTCAGCAGGGCTTCCAGCGATCCGGGTTTCGGCTTGGGCGGCTCGCCGGGAACCGGACCCGTCGGCTTATCGGCCTTGGTCTCGGCCGCCACCGGCTTCTTGCCGCCGCTCTCCTTGCTGCTGCTGCCCTTCGACGAACGGTGGCTGCTCTTGTCCTTGCCGCTCTCCTTGCCCTTGTCCTCCCCCTTGGCGTCTTTGCCGTCGCGGGGGGGCAGATCCTTCTCGTCGATTGTGCTCGGCGCCTTGTCCTTTTCGCCGGGCGTCTTCGCGGCGACGGTCGTCGGTGCGGGCGCGGGCGCCGGTACCTGGACCTCCTTCACGACGACAACCTGCTTCGGGCTGATCACACGCCACGCCATGAAGCCGATGCCGCCGACCAGGGCCAGCATCCCGATGATGACCAGGTAGATCCACCAGGGCGGCCCGCTCGACGACGGCATCGGCAGCAGCACCGGAGCCGCGGGCGAGAACGCTCCGAACGACGGCAGATCATCACCGGACACGGCGCCCGGACCGTCCAGCGCGGCGGGGCGCGTGTTGGCCGCCATCGCGCGAATATCGATGAGGCCCGACCCTTCAGTCGTGGGCGCCGTCGAGGGGATCGCAGACGCCGCCGGCTTGGCGCTCGGCATCGCCAGCGACTGGAGATTCGAGAGCGAGAACAGGACCGAGTTCTCGTGACGCTGGCCGGTCAGGTTCTCCACGCGGCCACCGTCGTGCCCCGCCATCGAGGCGCCGCCGCCGCTCGAGCTCGGCCAGTTCGACGCGGTCGAATGCGCGCTCGCCGATCCGAAGAGATCGCCACCCGACGACGCGGCCGCCGCGGGCGCCGCAAAGACATCGCCGCCGCCGTCACCGAACAGCGGGCGGTTCGCGCCCGAGCGACGCCGGCCGCCACTGCGCTCGGTGCCGTTGGTCGGCTGCACGACCGCGTCGTTGGTCGACGAGCTGAACACGTCGCCGATGCTGACCGACCCGCTGTCGGTGGGCGGCGCGATGTCGGCGAACTCGGGAACAGCGGACAGCTTCAACCAATCGGCGAAGCCTTCCTTCCAGATGTATGTATCGGCGCGAATCTCGCCGCGCTCGACGCGCGCGCGAACGTCAGCCTCGGAGATCGGACCGACCTGCTCGCCTTCGACAACGATGTGCCAGCCGCCGTCAGCAGCCGCCGCGACGGGTGCCGCCGCTGCTTCGTCCTGCGTTTCGCCGCCGCGCACCACGATGATGTGGCTGCACTTCTTGCAGCGGATTTTGAAGACCTTTCCTCGAACTTTGTCGTCGGAAATCGAGTACTTGGTCCCGCAGGAATCGCAAATGATCTTCATCAACGCCTCGATTCGGAGATCGCGCCGGCTCGCCAAGGGCGGTGTGTCTTGCAGTAGGCGCGAACAGCCGGCCGGAACAGACTGCCCATTATATTGAGGTGGCCGCGGCGTGCAAGCGTGGCGGCGCAGATTTCCCCGGAATTCCGCTGCTTAAGCGGCAATGAGCCGATTCGCGTCGGAGACGGTTCCGTGGCGGTCAAACGGGCGCGTGGGGAGCCGCCGAGCTTTGCTCGGCGCGTACCGTCGCGGGAGGGGTTGAGAACCCTTTGAGGGTTCCATGTCAATCGCTGTCGGCCGCAAACGGATCGCGGGTGAGGATGGTTTCCGAGCGCCCGGCGCCCCAGGACGTCGCCCAGACCGGCCGGTTCACCAGCTCACCCACACGGGCCACGAACCGCGCCGCCGCCTTCGTCGCCGACGGAGGTGTGTCCGACAAACCCGCGGCGGGCCATCCCTCCATGTTCTCGTAGATCGGCTCGGCCGCGGCGAGGTCGTCGATGTCCAGCGGCATCTCATCCAGGGTCTGCCCTTTCACTCGGTAGCCCACGCAGATGCGGACCCGCTCCAGACCCGACAGCACATCCAGCTTGGTCAGCGCCAGCCCTTCGATCCCCGACGTGCGGATAGCCAGCCGCAACGCGGGCAGGTCCAGCCACCCGCAACGGCGCGGCCGGCCGGTGACGGAGCCGAACTCGTTGCCGCGCTTGCGCAGCAGATCGCCGGTCGCGTCGCCCAGCTCGGTCGGGAATGGTCCGCCGCCCACGCGCGTCGCGTACCCTTTCGCGATTCCGAGCACAGTGTCGATCGCGGTCGGGCCCACGCCCAGCGACGCGCACGCGCCGCCCGCGGTCGCCGACGACGACGTCACGTACGGGTAAGTGCCGTGGTCGATGTCGAGCAGCACGCCCTGCGCGCCCTCGAACATCACGTTGTCTCCGCGCGTGATCGCGTCGTGCACCAGCTTCGACGCGTCGGCGATGTACGGGCGCAGCTCCTGCCCCAGCGCGAGGTAGTGTGCTGCGATCTCCGTCGCGTCGGGCGCCGCGCCGCCCAGCGCGGTCAGCAGCGGCAGCAGCGCCTCGATCTGCCGCGCGAGCTGAAGCCGAAAACGATCCGGGTGCAACAGATCGCCGACGCGCAGGCCGGTGCGCGCGGCCTTGCTTTCATACGTCGGGCCGATGCCCTTGCGCGTGGTGCCGATGGTGTTGTCGGGGCGCTCGTCGCGCAGGCGATCGATCTCGCGGTGATAAGGCAGCGTCAGGTGCGCGCGCGCCGCCACCACCAGATCCTCGTGGCGGGCCAGGAATCCTTGCGCCCGGAATGCCCGCACTTCCTCGACGAGCACAGTCGGGTCGACGACCATCGCCTCGCCCAGCACGCACGTGACGCCCGAGCGAAGCACGCCCGACGGGATCAGACGCGTCACATACTTCTTGTCGTCGACGACCAGCGTGTGACCGGCGTTGGCGCCGCCGGCCCAGCGCACGACGTAGCGCGCCCGCTCGGTTAAGAGGTCGACGACTTTGCCCTTGCCCTCATCGCCCCACTGCGCCCCGACGACGATCACGACGGCCATTTAAGTATTCCCTTCGTTCATGACTTGAATTCCAGCGCGCCGACGACCGCGTCGACGTCGACCGCGAAGCCGACGGCGGGGTTCGGGCGTCCGTAGCGCGCGAGCAGGCTGTCGTAGCGACCGCCCTGCAGCACCGCGCTGGCCGCGCCCGCGACGAACGCCTGGAAGCGGACGCCCGTGTAGTAGTCGAAACCGCGCACCTCGCCGAGGTCGACATGCAGGCGCGCGTCGACCTTCTTCTTCTCCAGCGCCGCGACTATCTCGCGCAGCTCGGCGAACGCCGGCCGCGCCGCCTTGGGCACACGGTCCAGCTTCGAGAGCAGCGACGGCGGGCCGTTCAGCTCGGGCAGCGACATCACGAATTTTCGAATCGGCGGCAGCGCGTTGGACAGAAGCTCGTCCAGCCCCGCGACGTCGCGCTTGGCGATGCGCCGGCGCACCAGCTCGAGCTCCGCGGGCGGCAGCTCGAGCGCTGACAGCGCCTCGCGCGCGAGCCCGAGGTGGCCAAGGTCGATCGTCGGCCGCCGCAACCCGACCGCCGCCAGCGCTTCGACCGCGAGCGCGATCGCCTCGGCGTCGCCGCCGGGGCCCGCGACGCCGGCCAGCTCGACGCCCGCCTGCATGACCTCACGCTGCCCGCGCGCGCCGCGCTCGAGGCGGACGACCGTTCCCTCGTAGCACAGCCGCACCGGACCGGTCTCATCGTGGTAGCGCGTCGCGATCAGGCGCGCGATCTGCGGCGTGATGTCGGGCCGCAGCGCGACCACGTCGCCCGAGCTCGGCTCGACGAATCGCAAGGTCGCCGCGCGCGCCGCGTCCCCCAGCCCGAGCGCGAGCACCTCCTCGTACTCGAACGCGGGCGTGATGACGCGCGCGAACCCGGCGCGATCGAACGTCGCCAGCAAACCGTCGACGACGCGCCGGCGCGCAGACGCCGCCTCCGGCGCGTGGTCGCGCATGCCCGTCGGCAATCGCAATATCGGAGTGGTCTCGGCCATGGCCGAGGCAGAGCCTTCCTCGTTGTTCCGCTTTTCGCCGCTTGGGCGGTCCTTACTTGACCGCGTTGCGGACGATACCGTCCTTGAGGAAGCCGACGAACACCTCCGCCAGCTCGATCGCCACCTTCTCCTGCGCCTCGCGCGTCGACGCGCCGAGGTGCGGGCTGGCGATCAGATTCTCGTGCTGGAACAGCGGCGCCGGCTCCGGCGGCTCCTTGCCGAACACGTCCAGCGCCGCGCCCGCCAGCTGACCGGACGTCAGCGCTTCCAGCACCGCGCCCTCGTCGACAACGCCGCCGCGCGCGCAGTTGATCAAGTACGACCCCTTCTTCATCTTCGCGAACGTCGCCGCCCCGAACAGGTTCTTCGTCTCGGCGACCAGCGGGATGTGCAACGTGATGAAGTCGGACTTCGCGACCAAGTCGTCGAACGACACCAACTTCACGCCGTCCGGCAGCTGCTTCGGCGGGTACGGGTCGAAGCCGATGACGTTCATCTTCAGGCCCACGCCGCGCTCGGCAGCCTGACGGCCGATGTTGCCCAAGCCGACGACACCCAGCGTCTTGCCGGCGATCTCGACGCCCATGAACTTTTTCTTCTCCCAGATGCCGTGGCGCATGGTGTCCGCCGCCTGCGGGATCTTGCGCGCCAGCGCGAACATCAGGCCGATGGCCAGCTCGGCCGCCGCCGCCGCGTTGCCCTGCGGCGTGTTGATGACGAGGATGCCCTTCTCCGTCGCCGCCTTGACGTCGATGTTGTCGACGCCGACGCCGGCGCGGCCGATGATCTTGAGCTTGCCCGGGTTGGCCAGGGTGTCCGCCTTGATCTTGCTCGCCGACCGCACGCCGACGCCGTGGTACTGGCCGATGACCGCCGCCAGCTCTTCGGGCTTCATCCCCGTCTTGACGTCCACCGAGAACCCAACAACGCTGAGGATCTCGACAACCTTCTTAGACATGTCATCGGCAATCAGAACGCGAATCGGGTCGGACATGGCTC
>DATMZL010000336.1:0-6321 GCA_035607075.1 Polyangia bacterium | reverse complement strand
GACACGTTCTTCCGCACGCGCGAGTCGGGCGGGACGATGATCTCCAGCACCTACAAGCTGTGCGCGAAGATGATCGACGACGACTTCCCGCCGTCGGAGTGGAACATCTACCCGTTTCATTTCAGCGACGGTGACAACTGGTCGGTGGACGACACCGTCCAGTGCGTCGAGCTGCTGAAGACGCAGATCCTGCCGAAGGTGAACCTGTTCTGTTACGGCCAGGTCGAGAGCCCCTACGGTTCGGGCCAGTTCATCAAGGACCTGAACGAGAACTTCGACGAGGACGACAGCCTGGTGGTCTCGGAGATCAAAGGCAAGGAAGCGATCATGGAGTCGATCCGCGACTTCCTGGGCAAGGGCAAATAGGGGCAAGGAGAGGGAGACGCGATGGCCCAGCTTCCAGCCTACCTGGCCGACATGCAGCGCGAGATCGAGCGCTACGGGCGGGAGTACGGCCTCGACTTCTGGGACGTCGAGTTCGAGATCCTCGACTACAAGAAGATGCAGGAGGTCGCGGCGTTCGGCGGCTTCCCGGTGCGCTACCCGCACTGGCGCTTCGGCATGGAGTTCGAGCACCTCTCGAAGAGCCACGTCTACGGCTTCTCGAAGATCTACGAGATGGTCATCAACAACAACCCCGCCTACGCGTACCTGCTGGAGGGGAACTCGCTGGTCGACCAGAAGATGGTCATCGCGCACGTGCTCGGGCACGTCGACTTCTTCAAGAACAACTACTTCTTCTCGAAGACCAACCGCCGGATGATCGACGGCATGGCGAACCACGCGACGCGCGTGCGCCGCCACATCGAACGGCTGGGCATCGAGAAGGTCGAGAGCTTCATCGATTCGTGCCTGTGCCTGGAGAACCTGATCGACCCGATGTCGCCGTTCATCGCGCGCAAGGCCGCCCCGGCCGACAAGGGCAAACAAGGCGCGCACGGGCAACGTGGGATGGAAGAGAAGACGCCGGAGATCCCCAGGATCCGCGCCAAGTCCTACATGGACAAGTTCATCAACCCGCCCGACTACCTGGAAGAGCAGAAGCGGAAGATGGAGCGCGAGCGCGACCGGCCCAAGAAGAACCCGCCCGAGCCGGAGCGCGACGTGCTGATGTTTATGCTACAGAACGCGCCGCTCGACCCGTGGGAGCGCGACATCCTGGAGATCGTGCGCGACGAGGCCTACTACTTCGCGCCCCAGCGGCAGACCAAGATCCTGAACGAAGGCTGGGCCGCGTACTGGCACAGCAAGATCATGACGGAGCGCGCGCTGAAGGTCAGCGAGATCATCGACTACGCGGACCACAACGCGGGCGTGCTGGCGACGGCGCCAGGGCAGTTCAACCCTTACAAGATCGGCATCGAGCTGCTGCGCGACATCGAGGAGCGCTGGGACAAGGGCCGCTTCGGGCGTGAGTGGAACGAGTGCCAGAACCTGGACCAGCGGCGGGCGTGGGACAAGCGGCTGGGGCTGGGGCGCAAGAAGATCTTCGAGGTGCGGAAGCTGTACAACGACGTCACCTTCATCGACGAGTTCTTCACCGCTGACTTCTGCGAGCGCAACCGGTTCTTCTCGTTCTCGCTGAACGACCGGACCGGCAATTACGAGATCGACTCGCGCGAGTTCGAGAAGATCAAACACAAGATGCTGTTCTCGCTGACGAACTTCGGCGACCCGTTCATCTTCGTCGAGGATTCCAACCACGACAACCGCGGCGAGCTGCTGATGCGCCACCGCCACGAGGGGACCGACCTTCAGATCGATCACGCGCGCGCGACGCTGAACGCGCTGGTGCGCATCTGGCGCCGGCCGGTCAACCTGCTCACCGCCGTCGAGGGCAAGCAGAAGCTGTTCCGCTTCGACGGCAAGGAACAGGTCGAGAAGTCGCTCGGCAACTGACGCGTGGGGAGCCGGCGAGCTTTGCTCGCCGCGTACCATCGCGGGAGGGTTCGGGAACCCTTCGAGGGTTCCCGATTGAACTGACGCGTGGTCGGCGGCGCGTCGCGAAGAGCACGACGACGACGAGCAGGAGGAGCGCGATCATCGAGTGAGGCGGCGCCGCGGCGACGCCGCAGTGGCACCCGCTCTTCGGCTCCTTCGCTCCGGGCGCATCGGTAGACGCGTCGCCCGCGGGTGATCCACCGCGGCCCGCCGTGCCGGGGCCGCCGCCAGAACCGCCACCGCCGGTCGTGCCCGCGGTCGCGCCGCCGGTGCCGCCGGTTCCAGTCGTGCCTGCAGTCGCGGTGCCGCCGGTTCCGGTCGTGCCCGCGGTCGCGCCGCCACCTGTTCCGGTCGCGCCGCCGGCGCCGCCGGTTCCAGTCGTGCCTGCAGTCGCGGCGCCGCCGGTTCCAGTCGTGCCTGCGGTTCCGGTCGTACCCGCGTTTCCGCCGCCTGTTCCGGCACTGCCGCTGGTTCCCGCGCCGCCACCGGTGCCTGCGCTGCCGCCCGTGCCGCCCGCGGCCCTGTACTCGTAGGCGCCCATGTCGATCCCGGAGCCGGCCGGACGCGGCATCAGGTCCAGATCGTGGTCGGGCGCGTTTGTCGCCGCGCCTGAATCGATGCACGGGCTACCTGCGCGGAGGTGATCGTCGGATGGTCCCGCGTACGTCGGATCGACGGAGATGCAGCCCGGTCCCGGCACGACGTTGGAGTAGTTCGGTGCCCTTCCGTACACGTCGGAGGTCGTGACGACCATCGCCTGCGAGGACGGCGGCGTCCCTTGCCGCTGGATGCCAAACCCGGTGGCGTTCGTGATGATGCTGTTCCGGACTTCGACCGTCCCGGCGCTCGCGTAAACGCCGTACTGACCGCCGTCGATCGTGCAGTTGACGATCGAGACCGTTCCGCCGTTCACGCCGATTCCGTTGAGCTTCGCGGCGAGCACGAGCGTGTTGGTGATCTTCACCATCGTTGCCCGCCAGACCATCACGCCGTTGCCGTTGTTGCGTGAGATGGCCGCATCGACCGTCGCCGTGCCGTCGAAGATCTCGACGCCGGCGAAGGCGTTGCCCTCGAAGACGGAGCTGCGCGCGGTCAGGGTGCCGAAGCTGACGACGCCCGAGCTCCAGCCGCGGAACACCGCGCCGGCGATTGTCGCGGTGCCGGTACTGGCGATCTGCACCGCGCTCCACCCCGACTGGATGACCATCGGCCCCGGGCCGTCGAAGGTGGAGGGGTTCTCGGGCGTTCCGTTCACCGTGATCGCGCCGTTGACCAGCACCGCGCTGGACGAGGGCAACGCCGACGACACGGCGGTCCCCGCTCCGATCGTCAGCGTCGAGCCGGCCGCCACGGTCAGCGGGGCGTCGACGACGTATGGGTTGCCCGCCGCCGTCCACGTCTGGCCGCCGACCTCGCCCGAGACGTGCGTCTCGGCCGCCGCTGAGCCGGCCCACGCGAACGCCATCAGGCCCGCGATCACTCGCGCCGCGCGCGACATCTGCAACGTCATCACACTCCGAAGTGGCGGTGACGAAGAGCCGTAGCTCAGGAATTGCGCTGAAAAATCGCTCTCAGAATAGCCGCGATCCCGCGCTGCGCGGGGTCGGCTAGTCGGGCAGACCGGGGACGCCCAGCGTCACGTACTTGAGCAGCGCGCGCGAGGTGACGTACATCGTCTTGCGGTCGGCGCCGCCGAAGGTGCAGTTGGACGATTCGCCCGTCGGGACCGTGCCGATGAACGTGCCGGTCGACGTCCACGCCTCGACGCCGCCCGAGGTGCCCACGTAGACGTTGCCGGCGCAGTCGACGCACATGCCGTCGAACGTGTTGTGGCCCGACTGCGCGCTGGCGAACATCGTTCCCGTCGCGCTCACCGTGCCGTCCGCCGCAAGCGTGTACTTGACGATCGTGCTGTTGCCGACGTCGCCGACGTACAGCGTGTTCTCGTCGAGCGACAGCTCGATGCCGTTGGGCCGGCTCGAGCTCGTGAACTTCATCGCCGCGCTGACCGTCCCCGACGGCGTGATCCGGTAGAAGCCGCTGTCGGGATCGGTGAAGTAGATGTTGTCGTCGCTGCGCACGATCACGTCGTTGGGCTTCCCGGTCGTCGCGATCTTGGTGCCGGCCGCGCCGGTCATCGGGTTGAAGCGGGTGATGCCGTAGGGCGCGCGTTGTACCGCCGCGACGATCTGGTCGTTGTTGTCCACCGCCAGACCGTTGGACCCGCTCGTCGCCACGAAGACGCTCGGCATCGTCGCGGGCGGCACCAGCTTGAAGATGCGCTCGCTCGGGCTGGACGCGTTGTCCGAGAAGAAGAGCGTGTTGACGCTGCCGATCCAGAGCGATCCTTCTATGAACGCGAAGTAATCCCCGGTCGGCGGCCCGATCTGCTGGACCGTGCCCATGCCCGTCAGCGGGTTGCTGGCGAAGGGCCCCGCCGGGCAGATGAACTTCGCGGCGCTACCGTGCGGCGTGACGGCCCCGCCGGTGCCGCCGCTGCCGGTCGTTCCGCCGCGCCCGGCGCTGCCGCCGCCGGTGCCGCCCGCGCCGCCGCGTCCGGCGGTCCCGGTCGTCCCGGCGATACCCGTCGTCCCCGCCGTTCCGGTCGTGCCGGCGCTTCCGGTCGTCCCCGCAACGCCTGTCGTTCCCGCCGCGCCCGTCGTGCCGGCGCTGCCCGTCGCGGTCGAGCCGGCGGCGCCGGTCCCGGCCGCGCCGGACGTTCCCGCGCTCCCGCTGGTGCCCGCGTTACCCAACGTGCCCGCGGCGCCCAGGGTTCCTGCGGCGCCGGTGGTCCCGGCCGCGCCCGTGGCGGGGTTGGTCCCGCCGCCGCCGGCGCAGCCGACTCCGGCGGCGCAGAGGGGAAGCAGGCAAGCGAGGGCGGCAGCGAAGCGAAGCGAGTCCATGAAGCCTCCAATGCCAATTGATTCGCGGAAAGTCCGTCAAGACTGCCCGGACTGCACCGTCGGCGTCAACTCCGGCGGCGTCGCCGCCGACGGATCCTCCGCTTGCGCCGCGTCGATGCCTTGCCGCCGAGGCGCCGGTAGATCGCGAGCGGGAAGGCGTGTTCGACCCACTGTTTGCGGTAACCAGCCGCGCCATGGCGGCCGAGCAGGCCGTCCAGGACGGCGACCACCTGCGCGCGCAGGTCCGCGAACGGCACTGTGCCGCGTAGTTTGGGTTCGCCCGGCCCGTCGAACATGCCCCAGCTTCGCCAGTCGCGGTACCAGACGACGTCGATCGCGACGTTGCCGCCCGCGATCTTCTCGAAGCCGACCTGATGCTCGCCCGGTTCGCTCATGAACACGGCCTTCGCCTTCTTCGCGCGCTTCCCCAGCGCCTCGACCGCGCCCGCCAGCTGGCCCAGCGAATCATTCAGATAAGTGGTGACCATCGGCGCCGACCGGCGCCCGATCGCCAGCGTCGCCAGCGCCCATCCGGATCCCGTCAGCTCGTAGTCGAAGCGCAGCGCCGGCTTCATGCGTCCTGTCGATGCGCTTGAATCAACCTTCCCCCCGCGTCAGGATGCGTCCTTCTACAAGCTACAAGAAGGAGCCAACAATGAGTCTTCGAATCGGCGATACCGCCCCGGATTTTCAGGCAGACACCACGGCCGGCGCCATCAAGTTTCACGAATGGCTGGGCGATTCGTGGGGCGTGCTGTTCTCGCACCCCAAGGATTTCACGCCCGTCTGCACGACCGAGCTCGGCTACATGGCGAAGCTGAAGCCCGAGTTCGACAAGCGCAACGTGAAGGTCATCGGCCTCAGCGTCGACCCGGTCGACGCGCACGACAAGTGGTCGAACGACATCAAGGAGACGCAGGGACACGCGCCGAACTACCCGATGATCGGCGATCCCGAGCTGAAGGTCGCGAAGGCGTGGGGGATGCTGCCGGCGGAGCTCGCGCCTACGTCGCAGGGCCGCACCGCCGCCGACAACCAGACCGTACGCAACGTGTTCGTCGTCGGACCCGACAAGAAGATCAAGCTGATCCTCGTCTACCCGATGACGACCGGCCGCAACTTCGACGAGGTGCTGCGGGTCATCGATTCGCTGCAGCTGACGGCGAAGCACAAGGTCGCGACGCCGGTGAACTGGAAGCAGGGCGAGGACGTCATCATCGCCGGCTCCGTCTCCGACGACGACGCGAAGAAGACGTATCCGCAGGGCTGGAAGGCGCCGCGGCCGTACATCCGGATCGTGCCGCAGCCGCGCTAACGGCGCGGGTTCCAGCGGAACTTCGCGAGAGGGATTGCGCCGTCGACGAAGCGCACGCCCTCTCGCTTGAGCAGCTGCGCCTGCAGCTCATCGTGACCGAGACCGTCGCCGCGGATGCTGATCTTGCCGGCGGCGTTCACGACCCGGTGCCAGGGCACGTCG
>DATMZL010000641.1:0-2076 GCA_035607075.1 Polyangia bacterium | reverse complement strand
CGCCGGGGCGCGCCAGAACACGTTCCTCGACGATGCGCCGGCCGTGGACGATGCCGACGCGAAGGATGCGCCGCTCGGGGCGGCGTGGTGAATCCGGAGCGATCGCTGGCGAAGTGGAAGGGCTCATGCCCGCTGCTTCTGCACGGCGCGGGCCGGCTCGATCGCCGCGGATATCGCGGCGCGCGCTTGGCGGGCCGGGACGACTTGCTCCCTACCAGGGAGCAACCTGCTCCCTCGTCAGCGCAAGCTGAGCGCGCCGCGTTCGAGGCGCGTCAAGGTCGCGTCGATCGCGCCGACGCCGCGATCGAGCTCCTCCGCCTCCATGACCAGCGGTGGAATGAAACGCAAGATGTTCGCCTCGCCGACCGCCGGCAGCACGAGCACGGCCTCGTGCTCCGCGACGGCGGCCGCGACGGCCGATGCGTAGAGGCCGCGTCGCTGCAGCTCGGCGAGCCGCGCGTCGGCGCCGGCGGGCGGCGGGTGAAGCTCGATGGCGCCGAGCAGGCCGTGTGCGCGCACGGCGCGGACGGTCGCCGGGTGGCGTTCAGCCAGCGCACCCAGCGCGGCGCCGAGACGCGCGGCCTTCTCGGGCAGCGACGGCAGCAGCACGTCGAGCTCGCGCAGCGTGATCAGCCCCGCCAGGCAGGCGAGGTTGTTGTTGGCGAACGTCGACAGGTGGCGCAGCGCGAAGTCGTCGGTCCACAGCCGCTCCGACGCGAGGCACGCGCCGATCGGGAAGAGCCCACCTCCCAGCGCCTTCGCGACCAGCAGCACGTCGGGCGCGACGCGCTCATGCTCGCACGCGAACAGCGTGGCCGTCCGCCCGAGACCGGTCTGGACCTCGTCGGCGATCATCGCGACGCCGTGGCGCGTGCAGGCGTCGCGCGCGCGCGACAGATACCCGGGCGGCGGCGCGTGCGCGCCGCGGCGGCCCTGGATCGGCTCGACGATGAAGGCCGCGATCTCGCCGCTGTCGTGCGCGAGCCGCGCGTCGAGCGCGTCCGCGTCGCCGTAGGGGACGGTGTCGAAGCCGCCCGGCAGCGGCCCGAAACCGTCGCGGTACTCGGCCTGGCCGCTCGCGGCCATCGCGCCGTAGGTCGACCCGTGGTACGCGCCCTCGGTCGAGAGTACGCGCATCCGGCCTGTCGCCGCGCGCGTCAGCTTGATCGCGGTTTCGACGGTCTCCGCGCCGGAGTTCGTGAACACGCAACGCGTGAGCCCGGCGGGCGCGCGCCGCACCAGCTCCTCGGCGAGCGCCTCCGCGTGAGGCGCGCGGTACGGCTGCAGGAAGGCGGGCGTGCCCGCGGCGAGCGCGTCGCGTACCGCCGCGACGACCGCGGGTGGGTTGTGGCCCAACGCCAGCACGCCGTACTGTGCCCAGCAGTCCAGGTACGCGCGGCCCGCGTCGTCGAAAAGCCGCGTGCCTGCGCCGCGCACGAACGCGCGGTCCGAACCGAGCGACGCGAGCACGGCCTTGATCGTCGGGTTCAGCGCAGGCGTCATGTCCGATCTCCTTGGTTCACAGAGCGGCCTCGTAGATCCGGTAGGTCTTCGTGCGGCGCCCACCCATCGCCTCGATCGTCGGGTGGACGGCGGCGTTGTCCTCCCACACCATCGACAGCTCGCCGCCCCGATAGCCGAGCCGGCGCGCCGCCTCGCGCAGCTCGAGGCACAGCAACAGCTCGATCCCGCGCCGCCGGTAGGCGGGGCGAACGCCCAGCGCCAGCAAGCGCAGCTGGTCGATCGCACGCAGCCCGCGCGCGACGCGCAGCCAGCCGAAGGGAAACAGCCGCCCGTCGGGAACGCGCGCCAGCGCCTGGTTGAAGTCCGGCATGGCCAGGACGATGCCCGCCGGGGCGCCGCCGACCTCGGCGAACAGCACCAGCTCGGGGCGGAACAACGTGCGGAACTGCGCCGCCGCGAAGCGCAGCTCCGCGGGCGTGATCGGGACGTAGCCGCGCGTCTCGGCGAGCACCTCGTTCAGCAGGCGCTCGCCGCGGTCGATCTCGGCGTCGTACTCTTTCATGCGCAGCGGCCGCACCGTGATCCGCCCGCGGTTGCGAATCGCCGCCGCGG
>DATMZL010000246.1:0-6487 GCA_035607075.1 Polyangia bacterium | reverse complement strand
AAGCGCCGCCTGGAAGCGACTACGACGAGCAGCATCGTCAAGGACAGGATGGGGACGGACCTGTCGGCGGGCACGTCGTTCGAGCTCGACGACGTGGAGAAAGAGAAGGAGCGCGGCACGGCGCCGACGGAATACGCGATGCCGTCGCGTCCCGACCTGGCGCCGCGTCCGCTGGGCGGGTCCACGGCGCAGGTTTCGGCGACGGCGCGCCGGCCGCGGCGGCGGTCCGGTTTCATGTTCGGCGTGATCTTCGCGCTCGCGATCGTGGCGGGGTTGCTCTACGCCAAGAACTGGGCCGAGCAGAAGGGCGTCATCGGCGCGCTGGGGCTGGGAGGAGACACCGGCGAGAAGGGACCCCCGGCGGACTCGCCGGCGCCCACGACGCAGGCTCCCTCACCGCCGGCGCCGAATCCGACGGCGACGGGGACGACGGCGCCCGCGCCGCCGACGGCGCCTCCAGCGCCTCCGAGCGCGCCCGTCGTCGCTGCGGGCGTGGCCGACGCGGCTGCCCACGCGGCGCCGCCGCCGGCGCCGAATCCGGTCGCGCAGGCGCCGGCCGCGGACGCGCGCGCGCCGGTCGCCGAGAACCACCCGACGGAGGACAAGGCCACCCCGCCGGCGCCGCCGACGACCGCGGACAAGACGGACAAACAAGCGGGGCAGGCGGCGCAAGCGGGGCAAGCGGGGCAAGCGGGGAAGGACGAGGACGACGAGCCCGACGAGGAGGCGCTGCTGCGCGACGCCGTCCCGAACGCGGAGGAGGCCGTGATCGGCGAGGAGGAAGCGGAGGCGCCGCCGGCGCCGAAGCCGGGCGCGAAGAAGCAGCCCCCGCCGAAGCAGAAGGCGCCGCCGCCGAAGCAGGCCGCCGCCGAAAAGCCGTCGCCGCCGCCCGCGCCCGCGAAGCCGCAGACGGCGGTCCTGCACATCACCAGCGCACCGGCAGGGGCGATCGTGCGGACGAAGGCGCGCGTTCTCGGCCGCACGCCGATCAATCTGCACTTCAAGACCGGCAACACGTACGAGCTGAAGCTGGTCAAGCGCGGCTACACGCCGGCGACCCGCAAGGTGGCGGTCAACAACGCCCAGGATCGCAAGGTCGCCGTGACGCTGAAGAAGAAGCCGAAGCCAAGGGCCAAGCATCGAACGTCGTTCTTCCATCCACACCGGTGACTGTCGCACCGGTGATCGCCGCACCGATGACCAAGGTCGCGCTCCTCGGCGTCGTGCTGGCGTGGGGCATACCGAAGCAGGCGGGGCCCGCGCCGGCGCCCGCGATCGCCGGCAAGCCGATGCCCGAAACGGAGGAACAGTTCCGAGCCGCGCTGGGGCCGGCCCTGGAGGCGGCGCGGGCTCGGACGCGATCGGCGGCTTCTGTCGTCCGCGAGATCACGATGCCCTCGATCGAACGGTTGATCCAGGACGCCGATGCGCGCGCCGCGAGCATCACGGTTCCGGAGCGCGACCGCGCCTTCGTGCTGTCGAACCTGGCGCGGGCCTACGCGTACGCGAACGCCGTCGCCGCCGGACGTGACCCTTACCGCGAATCGACCGGCATGATCGTGAAGGCGTACCGCGCCGAGTGGGACGGGACGCTGCAGCCGTACGCGCTGTACGTGCCGCCGGACTACAAGCCGGGCCGCCCCGGCGGTTGGCCGCTGATCGTCGCGCTGCACGGCGCGTGGTCGGATCACCGCCACAACCTGCGCCGCGTGTTCGGCCTCGACAACCGCCCGCGCGAGAACGACGCCGAGGCGTCGCGCAACGAGCTGCCGCTGCCCGACGTGCCGGCGCTGGTGGTGTCGCCGTTTGGGCGCGGCGAGCTGATGGGCTACGACGGGCTCGGCGGTGACGACGTCATGCGCGTGATCGCGGACGTGCGGCGCGCTTACGACGTCGATCCCGATCGCATCACGCTGACGGGACTGTCGATGGGCGGCGACGGCACGTGGCAGATCGGGCTACGTCACCCGGAGATGTTCGCGGCGATCGCGCCGGTCTGCGCGGTCGCCGACTTTCGTCGGATGATCAAGCCCGTGGACGCGGGCCTCTTCGATGCCGACTGGCTCGACAAGCAATCGCCGGCGGCGCTGGCGGGCAACGCCGCGCACATGCAAGTGTTCATCTTCCACGGCGACAAGGATCCGACGGTGCCGGTCGCCGACTCGCGCAAGATGGTCGAGCGGTTTCGCCAGCTCGGGATGCTGGGCAAGAACGTGCACTACACGGAATACCCCGGCGTGGGACACAACGCCTGGATCCCGGCCTACAAGGACGCGGGGCTGCTGCGCGCGCTGGCCGCCATCAAGCGCGATCCGACGGCGCCGAAGGCGCCCGTTCCGCCGCCGCCGCAGTGCACGGCGGTGCCGGGCCTCTTCGGCAAGAGCGTTCCGCGCCAGCGGCCGCACATCTACGTCTACGGCACGCACGGCGAACGGGCGACGGTCGACGCGGCCCGCAAGCTCGCGAACGCGATGGCGGACTGGGGACCGATGGTCGGCGCGAGGTTCGCGGTCAAGGCCGACAGCGAGGTCACCGCCGACGACCGCAAGCGGTTCTCGCTGGTGCTGATCGGCTCTGCGCCGTTCAACGCGCTCGACGATTCACGCCCGCGGGCCGACGTGCGACCGCTGGGCGATCGCGCGTTCCGGGCGCTGGAGCCCGACACCGCTCAGCCGGGTGGTTGCATGCTGGTGCTCGGCGCGGAAACGCCACGCGGGCTCGAGCGTCTGACACGGTTCGCGCGCTTCAACCGCGACGGCTGGGGCCCCGAGCCCAACCGCCCGTTCGCGATTCTCGCCGACTGAGATCACGATGACGTACAAGCGCTCGGCGAAGACGGGCTGGTTGCTCCTGCTGTTCGCGGCGGCCTACCTGTCGATCCTCATCTACGGCGTGATTCCCTTCCGGGTTCACAGCGTCGGCGGCGACACCATCGTTTTCCAGCACGTCAGCTGGGGCAAGTTGATCGGCGTCGGTATCGGGCTTGCGTTCCTTTCGCTGGGTGCGGTGATGATCATCCGGACCGCGCGTCACTCGATCGTCGTCGACGCCGACGGGATCAGGGATACCGCGGCGTATCCGGATCGCGTTCCCTGGAGGATCGTCCAGGACGTCGCCCTCGATGGCTCGGAGCAGACGGGGTATCGACTCTTGCTGACTGTCGTCGGTGCGCAGGGGCCCCTGCAGATGCGCGTGGAGCTGGGAGGCCTCGCGTACAACCCCAGCGCCGTGTTCGGGGAAGTCTTCGACGCCTGGCGCGCCGCGACCGGCCGGACCAGAACATCGGCATGAGCGGGGCGATCGCCCTCGTCACGGGCGTGACGAGCAACGTCGGCGGCGCGGTCGCCTCGCGGCTGGCGCGCGAGGGTTGGCGTGTGCGCGGGCTGGTGCGCGGCGCGGGGACGTCACCCGTCGGCGAGACCGCGCGCGGCGATCTCGTCGATCGCGGCGCGCTGCTCGAAGCGGCGCGCGGCGCCGAGCTGGTCGCCCACTGCGCGGCCGAGTTCTCCGACGACGTGGACGCGTGCCGCCGGTCCAACATCGAGGGCGTCGCCAATGTGGTCGACGCAGTCGTCGCGGGCGGTTGCCGGCGCCTCGTTCACATATCGACGATCTCCGTCTACGACGACGCGGCCGGACCCGATTACGACGAGGAGAGTCCGCACTGGTCGCAGGACGGAGGCGCCTATCCCGGAAGCAAGGCCGAGTCGGAGCGAATCATCGCCGCGGCGGTGGGGCGCGGCCTCGATGCCGTCATCCTGCGGCCGGGGCTGATCGTGTCGATGCATCCGCGCTCGCGCTGGGGACCGCAGGCGATCGCGCGGGCCGCCGCGAGCCCCGATTCGATCTTGCCGTTCCCCGAGCTGCCCTACGTTCACGTCGACAACCTGGCAGAGGCGGTCGTGCTGGCGGCGCGCGTTCCGGGCGCCCGCGGGCGCGCCTACAACGTCATCGACGGCATCGGCACAGGCAGCGACTACCTCGCCGCCGTCTATGCTGCGGCCGGTCGTCCCGCGCCGCCGATCCCGCCCGAGGCGCCGGTGCTGCGCTTCCGTTCCCAGCGGATCCGCGACGAGCTGGGATACGCGCCGATCGACCGCTGGCAGGGTTTCCTGGCCGAAATCCGTAGCTATCGTCGTCGGTAGTCGGACTATACTGCGCCGCAAAGAACACCCCATGGCTAACCTCAAGCTGCCTCCTGGAGTCATCACCGGCAACGCTCTCAAAGAGCTCTTCGCTTACTGCAAGGAAGTCGACTGCGCGCTTCCGACGGTGAACGTCATCGGTTCGAGCTCGGCCAACGCCGCGCTCGCCGCGGCGAAGGAAGCGAAGGCGCCTATCATCATCCAGCTGTCGCACACCGGTTCGCAGTTCTTCGCGGGCAAGTCGCTGGACAACAGCCAGCAGCAGGCGTCGATCGCGGGATCGATCGCGGGCGCGCTGCACGTTTGGACGATGGCCAAGGTCTACGGTGTCCCGGCCGTGCTGCACACCGACCACTGCGCGAAGAAGATCCTCCCCTGGGTCGAGGGCGTCATCGCCGCGGGCGAGGAGTACTTCGCGAAGAACGGCGAGCCGCTGTTCAGCTCGCACATGCTGGACCTGTCCGAGCAGTCGCTCGACGAGAACCTGGAGATCAGCCGGCGCACGCTGACGCGCATCGCGAAGATGAACATGACGCTGGAGATCGAGCTCGGCATCACGGGCGGCGAGGAAGACGGCGTCGACAACTCGGGCGCCGATCATTCGAAGCTGTACACGCAGCCGGAGGACGTGCTGAAGGCGTACGACGCGCTGAACCCCGTCGGCAGCTTCACGGTCGCCGCGGCGTTCGGCAACACGCACGGCGTCTACGCGCCCGGAAACGTCAAGCTGAAGCCGCCCATCCTGCGCGACTCGCAGAAGTTCATCACCGAGAAGCGCAAGACCGGGCCGGAGCCCGTCAGCTTCGTGTTCCACGGCGGTTCGGGATCGACGGAGGAGGAGATCCGCGAGGCGGTCTCTTACGGCGTCGTGAAGATGAACATCGACACCGACACGCAGTGGGCCTACACGCAGCCGATCAAGAAGTTCATGGACGAGAAGAGCGCCTACCTGCAGGCGCAGCTCGGCAACCCGGAAGGGCCCGACAAGCCGAACAAGCGCTACATCGATCCGCGCGGCTGGACCCACCTGGGCGAGAAGGGCTTCACCGCCCGCCTCGTGAAGGCGTTCAAGGACCTCGGCTCGTTCGGCAAGTTCGACTTCTAGCGCCGGCCGACGATCCGGCGCGCTGGCTGCGCCGGGCCTGCGCTTCCGCTCCTCACGTACGCACAAGTACGCTCCGGTGCGGTTCTCGGCCCGGCTTCGCCATCACGCCGGCTTGTCGGCCGGGGCCTCAGAGGTCGATCAGAGATCGTCGCAGGGATTGCCGAGCTTCTCGCCGAGGTACACGCCCAGCTCGTTGTAGATCAGCTGGTAGTTGTTGATCGGCTCGCCGGACTTTTCGTCGGTCCCCTCGATCGGGACGACGGTCAGCGTCAGCTGCTTCTTGCCCTGGATCCACGTCGGCGGGTTCTTCCGGTCGGTGACGTAGCGGAGCGATCCGCTCTTGGTCGTGAAGATCTCGCCCTCCGTGTCGGCGACGGCGTTCGTCATCTTCTGCAGCTTCATCGCGCCCTTCGGGCCGACGTACAGGCGGAAGTTCTTCTCGGTCTCTGACGTGTTCCCCTTGTCGACGTAGAAGTAGCGGCCGTCGTTGTCGCGCGCGAGGTGGTGCGGGGCGCGCTTGTGCAGCGGCGGCTCGAAGGTTGCTTTGCCCATCAGCAGCGTCTTCTTCGCGTCCTCGGGGAGGATCGTCAGGTCCGTCTTGCGCTCGCCGCAGCTGGCGCTGCAGGTCGCTTTCTTGCTGTCGAAGTCGACCGACGCATACACGCGCATGTCCAGACCCCGGAAGCTCGAGTTCTTCGTCTTCGCGAAGAACCGCGGCTCGAAGAAGGTATCGCCCGTCAGCACCCAGGGCGGCAGCGGCACGCGGTAGAACGTTTTGCCGTCGCCGTAGAAGAGCTGCGTCGACTGCTTCTCGCTGGGCGCGACCATGACGTAGTGGGACTTGCCGTCCGTGCAGACCGCCGTCTTCTCGAGGATCCTGCGTTCGCCCAGGTTCGAGGCCTTGCCCCAGGGCGGCGTCTCGCCGGCGAACGCGGCGCCGTCCAGCGCCAGCGCGACGACCACGAAGGCCGCGACCGCAACAATCAAACCGGCGACCGTCTTCAACGCGAACCACCTCATAGCTTCTTCTCCAGATACTTGCGCGCGAAGTCGCCCATGTTCCGGGCGCTGCGGCTGGTGGTCCAGTTCAGCGTCGTGCCCGCGATGTCCAGCTGCATCGCCGGGCCCATCGTGCAGCCGAAGCTCTTGATCGCTGCCGCGATCGTCCGCTTCGCTTCCGGGGAGTCCTCACATAGCCGCGCCAGCGTGTCGACCGGCTCGCCGCAGTAGCTGGCGA
>DATMZL010000280.1:0-3480 GCA_035607075.1 Polyangia bacterium | reverse complement strand
CCGCGGCGGCTGGCTCCCAGCGGGGGTCGCGCAGCTTCGCGTCCACCTCGCCCGCGAGCCGGCTCACGCGCTCGGGGAGACGGCCGAGCCCCAGCGACTCGCCCGCGCGCGCGCTGTCGTGCAAGCGCCGCGCGGCGGCGTCGTCGGCGCGGCGCAGGCCGACCTGCAAGAGCCCCGCGAGCGACGCTTGCAGCTCGCCCATGTACGCGGCGACGGCCTCGGTCGCGACGGCGCCCGCAGCACCGGCGGTCGCGTGGATCTCGTCGGTGGCGCGATCGACCCACGGCTGCACAGCGCTCCGCTTGCCGTCTGCTTCGAACACGACCATCGTCGGTTCGATCGTGATGCCGGCGTGCGTGAGCGCGACGTGGCCCGCGACCATCCGAACGCGATCCTGCGACAACCGCGCCAGCAGAAGCTCGAAGCCGTCCTGCGCGCGCGCGTGATAGGGATGGGTCAGCGTGGCCGTGCGTCCCTCGGCGTCGCTGAGCGTGGCGACGATCTGCTGGCGCGCCTCGTCGAAGTGCGCATGCTCCGCGCCCGTCACCGCCAGTACGTGGAAGCTCTCGGCGGCGCGCCGCGGCCGGAGGCACGCCGGTGGTAGCGCGGCGAGGCGGGCGCGCAGCTCGTCGAGATCGTCGATCAGCACCGGCTCGCGGATCTGTTCCCACGCATAGCCCTGCGGCGTCACGGTGCAGCGGCTGCGGCCGATCGTGAGCACGCCGGACGCCGTGCGCTTGGCCTTCGCCAGCAGCATCTGCGAGCGGCCGATCTGGGCCAGACCGACGCCCTGTGTGATCGGTGCGGCCCCCAGCCGGTGAAACGGCGTCGGCTCTTTCTCGTCGGGATCGTCGCGGAAGTCGCGCGTCATGACCGACACCGCGCCGGAATCCGGATCCTCCAGATAGGCGACCAGGCGAACGCTGCCGCGCCGGACGCGGACGCCGCACCCCAGGCCCACCAGGCGCGATGTCCCGAGCTCGATCGCGCGATCGTCGGCGCTGCCGCGCACGAGCAGCTGCGGAACCGCGCCGGTCCCCGCGCGGATCGCGTCGATGCGTCCGAGCAGCTCACCGACGGTCTCGATCATCCGATCGGGGCTGAAGATCGCGTCGTGCGCGGCGTAGCGCGAAAGCTCCTCGGCGAAGGCGGCGACGTTCTCGGCGGGCCAGGTCAGCTGAGCCTGACGGCACGCGGCCTCCAGTCGACGAAGATCCGCGTCGAGGTGCGGCGGCGCGCCGGCGAGACCATGCGTGAACCAGGCGCGCGCCGCAGAATCAACAGCGTCGAGCGCCGCTGACGGCGCAGGCGCGGGCTGACCGGTGACGACGAACCCTGCGACGGTGTCGGCGGGCAGCCGGCGGAACGCCCACACCGCCAGCGCGACCATCGTGGGCGCAGCGGACGCCGCGCAGTCGGCCGCCGCGTAGCGAATGTCGCCAGGCACGCGAAAGCGAACGTTGCAGGCGAGCCCATGCAGCCGCGCCAGCGGCTTGGCGCTGCGCACAAGCTCGGCCAGCATGCCCGCGTCGAGCAGCGCGCGCGCCTGCTCGAGCGCCGCCCGCGGGACGTGCTTCTCCAGCTCGGCGTCGGAGATCTCGCCTGGATCCCAGGGCGCCGAGGATCGCGTCGCCCGATGCGTGCGCTGGTAGTGGAGGACCGTGCGCACGATGTGGCGACAGGTTCCGATCGCAAGACAGCTGCACCGGCCTTCGCGCAACGTCTTGTCGGCGGGAAGATCGATCTTCCAGCCGTCGGACCATTCGGCGTCGACGGCGCCGTCGGCGGCCTCCGTCAGCTTGCACGTCAGCGTGCCGCCGGCGGCCTCCTTCGCGGCCCGGTTCACCGTGCCGCGGTTCGAGAACACCGCCAGGTCCTCGTCGGTGACGGCGATCAGATCGTCGCGCACGGCTACTTCACTTTCTCCGCGACCCAGTTGGCGAGCTCGCCGGGCGTCATGGCGCCGACGTGAGCGCCCAGCTTCACCAGCCTCTCCGCCATCCCCGTGTCGTAGCGGGGCTCGGCGTCCTGGTCGAGCGCCGCCAGCCCAAGCAACGTCACGCCGCTCTCGATCAATCCTGCCGCGACCTGCAGCAAGCGGTCCTCGGGCGCGCCCTCGTAGAAGTCGGTGATGAGCACGATGATCGTGCGCCGCGGGTTGTCGACCAGCCCGGCGGCGTACGCGAGCGCGCCGCCGATGTCGGTGCCGCCGCCCAGCTGCACTTTCATGATCGTCTCGACGGGATCGCCCGCCTGGTCGGTGACGTCGACGACGTTGGTGTCGAACAGCACCAGGTGCGTGCGCAGGCTGCTGATGCCGTGAAAGATCGCGGCGGTCACGGCCGCGTGGATCACGCTGTCGGCCATGCTGCCCGACTCGTCGACCAGCACGATGATCTGCCAGCGGTCGGCCTGGCGGCGCATACGCGACGAGAACAGCGGCGCCTGGATCACCATCCGCTTCGACGCCGGATCGAAGTGTTTGAGGTTGGTGCGCAGCGTGCGCTCGATGTCGAAGTTCTTCGAGACGCGCAGCATGGAGCGCCGGCGGCGGTTGATCGCGCCCAGGAAGGGGTTCTCGACGGGACGGGCCAGCTTGCGGAACAGCTCTTCGATCACCTTGCGCACCAGATCGCGCGCCAGCTTCAGCACCTCGGCGTTCATCAGGTGCTTGGTGCGCATGATCGCCTTGAGCAACGTCTGACTGGGCTGCGCGCGGCGAAGGGCGTCCGCGTTCGTGACCATCTCTTCCAGCTTGTAGCGTTCGAGCGCGTCCTTCTCGATCCGCTCGATGGTCTTCTTCGGGAAGAGCTCGTGAACCAGGTTGATCCAGTCCGGAACCGTGAGCTCGGATTCGCCCAGCCCGCCCGCGTCGGAGCGGCCGTTTCCGTCCTTCCCGCCCCGACCCGGACGGCCGCCCCGCCCGCGCCGGACGTTGCGGCGCGCCCCGTACTCGCGCTCGTACAGAAAGCTGAGCGCCCGTTCGCACTCCCCCCACTTGTCGGACAGGCCGCCCAGCGTGTCCTCCGTCCCCTCGCCCAGCACGAGGCGCCAGCGGAGCATGCGGCGGCGGGTTTCGTCGTCGGCGCTCACTTCGCCCCCCGCAACCCGTAGCGGCCGGCCGTCTCGAGCAGGCGCGCCTCGAAGGCCATCGCGCGTGCGGCGCTCTCGGCGTCGACGGTCAGCGGAGCCAGCGTCTCCACCTCGGCGACCGGGGCCCCCACCAGCTTGAGCAGCGTCAGCGACAGGTGGTGCTTCTCGCGCGGCGTGAAGTACGTGAAGGCGAGGCGCAGCGACGGAACGGCTTCGAGGAACTGATCGTCGTCGTACCCGAGCAGGACGCCGTCGAGCGCACGCAGCAGATCCGCTTTGCGCTGCACGGCCTCGCGCGCCAGCCCGAACAGGCCCAGGAGGTAGTCGCCCAGGTGGGCCGGATCGGAGAAGTCGGCCACGGCCTGGAGCAGCTCCTCGTCCGCGGCC
>DATMZL010000286.1:0-5853 GCA_035607075.1 Polyangia bacterium | reverse complement strand
AAGAGAGACGCTTGTTCGTGGACGGACGTTTTCTGGCGGATTCTCGGAACGATTCACACGGTTCGACCTCTGGGGCCGAAAGGCGAACGAGTCGATGCCCCGAAATGAGGGCAGCGCCGATCCCACCTACCTGACAACGACGACCTACGACGAGATCGACCGCGTGCGAACGATCTCCCGGGATCTGGGCACGATCGACGGGAGCGGCGCTCCGCGCAGGGCGATCCAGACGCTCAGCTACCAGGGTATGGCTGTCATCACTGAGCACAACGTGGACGGTGAGGACACCGCCCATCTGTTCCAGCAGCGACGCGTGGAAGAGAAGAATTTGCTCGGGAAGGTTCAGAGCGTGACGGATGCCAACGGCACGCAGATGACCTATTCCTATGACGCCGATGGGAATCTCACGGACACGCTCGAGGGCGCGAACAACACCCACATCGTCTACGAGCCAAAGCGTGGACGACGGCAGACGGTCCGCGATCCGGACCTCGGCGAGTGGCATTACACGTACAACGAGTTCGGCGAGCTCGCGACCGAGACGGACGCCATCGGTCAGACGACGTCGATGACGTACGACGAGCTCGGTCGGATGACGCATAAGAAGAACGAGCAAACGGGCGCCGAGGCGATCTGGGAGTACGACACAGCGCCAGGAGCGGGCATCGGAAAGCTGGCCGGGATGGTGAGCGAGCCCGACGAACGTTTGCGCGGAACGTGCGCCGCGCCCGCATGGATGCAACTTCCGTCCGGGGAAAAGCGCGCGATGCGCTCGTTCTCGTACACGACGCTCGGTGAGCTCGACGAGGCCACAGACTGCGCGGACGGCGACACATTCCGCACGAACCACGCTTACGACAACCTCGGGCGCGCGAGCGTGACGACCTATCCAGCCGTCGGATCGAACCGGCTTGCCGTTCGGTACAACTACACGAGCCTCGGTTTCCTCCACTACGTCTCCGACGCGACCGACGGGTCCCTCTTCTGGGCAGGGACAGAAAGGGATGTGTCGGGTCAGTTGACGTCCGAATACACGGGTAACGGTGTCGAGACGACGTCGATTCGCAACCAGGCGACGGGTTGGCTGATGGCGTCGCAGAGCGTCGCTCACGCCGACGGCGATACGCTGATTCAGAACTGGCTCTATCACTTCGACGAAGTCGGGAATCTGCGAGAGCGTGGGAGAGCGGATGCCGTGAACGGATCGACGTCAGCGGAGATCTTCACTTACGACTCCCTCAATCGACTGCACACATCGACCATCGGCGTCGGGACGGATACCTACTCGGAGACGTACGCGTACGATGTTCGCGGCAACATCACGCAGAAGGGGGCCAGGCACTTCACGTACGGCACCGCTGGCGGATGCGTGGCCGGGCCACACGCCATTTGCACGACGGTCGACGGAGGTACGCATTTCCATTACGATTCGAACGGAAACATGCAGAACGACGGCGTGCGGGAGGTCAGCTACAACCTCGCAAACAAGGTCGCGCACATCCAGAGCGGAGGAAGCGAGGTCGCCTTCATCTACGGAGGTGACGGTAACCGCGTCGTCCAGGACGCGACGGGTGGAGATGTCGCCGCGCGGACCGTCTACGTCGGCCTGGGCGCCACCGGCAAGAGCGTTTACGAACGCTCGACGCGGGCTGACGGAACGGTCGAGCACACGCATTTCCTGTATGCGCCCGGCGCGCACTCCGGCAATGCGTTCGCCATGAAAGTCGTCCACGGTGATTCACCAAGCGCGCCACCGCCCAGTCTGTTGTTCAACCACTTCGATCACCTGGGCTCCGTGACCGCCGTCAGCGATGCGCAAGGACGGGTCTCGAGCGCAGCCTGGGCAGGCGGCGCCGCGACCACAGCCGGATACGATCCCTGGGGCGGGCGTCGCTCGCCGGACGGGCGACCGGCCGATCCTGCTTCGTTCCAGTCATTGCCCGGACACCGCGAGTTCACCGGGCACGAAAGCATCCCTGGCGTCGGTCTCGTCAACATGAACGGCCGCGTCTACGACCCGCTGATCGGCCGGTTCCTGTCGCCGGATCCGAACGTGCAGTTCATCGCCGATCTCCAGAACTACAACCGCTACAGCTACGTCCTCAACAACCCCCTGCGCTACACCGACCCAACGGGCTATTTCCTGGATAGCGCCGGCGAGACGTTTGGGTACCTCTTCGCCATCGGGGCGGCCGCGGTATGCGCAGTCGCGACTGATGGAGCGTGCGCGGTCGCGATCATCGCGATCACTGCATACAACGCGACGACGATGGCAATGAACGGAGCATCCGCCGACCTGATCGTTGAAACGAGCGCTGTCAGTCTTGCGGCGGGATTCGCCACTAGCGGCATGGGTTCAGCGATCGCCAACAGCAGTCTGAAGGGAGGGCAGATGATCGTCGCCCAGATGGTCGGCGGCGCGGTATCGAGCATGATCTCCAGCGCGATCACAACGGCGGTGATGGGTGGCAGCCTCGGCAGCGACCAACTTCTGGCTGGTATGTTGGTGGGCGCTATCTCCGCCGGTGTCGCCGCCGGACTGCGCTCTCAGAATCCCGTCTCGCAGCGAAGCCAGGAACAGGCCCAGGGGGAAGGCGAAGACGTTCTCGCCGGTCCAAGGCAAGGCAAGGAACCGGATCGCGACCTTTGGCAGCTGACAGGAAGAGATCCGCATCAGCCGGCGAGGTGCGACCTGGATGTCACCTGCGTGGTCGTACATTCTGCCGAGGGTCGCTCATCGACCGATCGGGCTATTGATAATCAGGTGCGAGATTTTGCGACAAGAGAGACGGACGGGTTCAGAAATGCGCGAGCCGCAACTACACAGGGTTCAGAATTTGGGAGCGAGATCGTCAGAGCCGGGAGCGGGTTTGCAAACACTCCAACGAGGGGTGGCGGAGAATTCGAGTTCGCGCCCGATCTATCCCAAGATCCAGTGGCGATAGCTCATACTCACATTTCGAGACTTCGTGTCGTGACACTCGGCGACGTCAATTTTGCAGAAACTCACAATGTGTCAATATACGCGTTAACAGGTCGCGGAGAATATGTTGTGTATAATCCACAAACAAACGTCAGGTATTATCTAGAATATCTAGGGAGGGTCCGTTGAGACCACTCCTCTGCCTATCGATCTTGATAATGCTTGGCAGCGGGATTGCGCGACCATCGACTGCAACAGAACCGCTCGTTGTTGAAATAACCAAGAGCACCTTAGAAGGCGAGTGGGAAGGTGCTTGGCGGGACAAGGTCGCCGGTAGATTGATCGTCTTCTATTTGCGCATTATCTCAAGTGGCCAATCTGTCATGACTGTTGTGCATGGACCGCTTCCAAATCCGTTTCTGGAACCCTTCGAACTATCGACGATCGAGTGTATGGGGGGCCGCGTGGAGCTTAAGGGCGCTGGCGTGGGCGACGCCAATGGCGAAACACTCGCCATCACCGGCAGTGGATGGGCGTTACAGGAAGACGGCTTCCTCGATGTCTCAGTCCGAAAGGTCAGCAAGAGCGGCCGAGTTCTGACATTCGAAGTCCGCTTCAACAAACTGGAAGGAGGCTTCTTTAAGAACGCGGATCGACTCGTCCAGGTGGCGAAGAAGCGATCGCTGAGAAATACCAAGGGCAACTGATCGTCGGAGAGGCCCAGGGGGATAGCTCCGACGAAGCTGTACAAGAAAGCGGCTTGCAACTCAGCCGCATTCCATCAACTGAGGCTGCTCTTCCTTCGCGACCTACTGCCCGACCGCCTCGCCGTCAAGCATCCCGAGTTCCTTCTCCGCGAGGACGACATCTCGAACTACTTCCCCGAGATCGAAAGGTCAACCGCATACCAGCGTCCCTGTCGCTCTGACTCGCGGAAGTACTTTCGCGACGCCGTTCGTGAACGGCTTACGCTGATTTGGCGAAACAGATCAGCCCTTGAGCTTCTTGATCTCGGCGATCAGCGACGGGATTGCCTTCTCCCAGGTGTCGACGAGGCCGTAGTCGGCGACCTGGAAGATGGGCTCGTCGGGGTTCTTGTTGATCGCGACGATCACCTTCGAACCCTTCATGCCGGCGAGGTGCTGGATCGCGCCCGAGATCGCGACCGCGATGTAGAGCTGCGGCGCGACCACACGTCCGGTCTGCCCGACCTGCAACTCGTTCGGGACCATGCCGGCGTCGGCCGCCGCGCGGCTGGCGCCGAGCGCGCCGCCCAGCAAGTCGGTCAGCTCCTCCAGCACCTTGAAGTTCGCGCCTTCGCGCATGCCGCGGCCGCCCGACACGACGACCTTCGCCTCGCCCAGATCGGGCCGCGCGCTCTTCTGCGTCGCGTGTAGCGCCACCAGCTCGGCTCCGAGCGCGTCGACGGTGCCGACGGCGACGGTCTCGACCGCGCCGGCCGCGCCGCCACCGCCCGTCGACGGCGCGAACGCCGTCTGCCGAACGCTCGCGACGATCACCGCCCCACCCATCTCGACCTCCTCGATCGCGTTGCCCGCGTACGCCGGCCGCTTGAACCGGTTCGCCGCCAGCACCGCCGTGATGTCCGACGCCATGCCGGCGCCCAGCAGCGCCGCCGCCCGCGGCAGGATGTCCTTGCCCGTCGACGACGCCGTGCCCAGCAGCGCGCTCGCGCCCGCGCGCTTGACAGCGTCGGCGAGCTGCGGCGCCCACGTCTCCGCCAGCGGCGCCTCCAGCTTCGCGTCGTCGTAGACCAGGACGCGCTTCGCGTGCTTCGCCGCGTCCGCGGCTGCCGCCGCCACGCCCTTGCCGATCACGACCGCGACGAGCTCGCCGCCCGCTTGCTGCGCGAGCGCCGCGCCCGCCGTCAGCGCCGGCAACGACGCCGAGCGAACGCCCTTGGCATCCGTTTCGCAGAACACGAGGACGGCGCCCATCAGATCACCTTCGCTTCGTTGTGAAGCTTCGCCACCAGCTCCTCCACGGACGCGACCTTCACGCCCGCCTTCCGCTGCGGCGGCGCCTCGTAGGCGTTCACCTTCATGATCGGCGCCGCATCGACGCCCAGCTCCGCGAGCGTGACGTCTTTGATCTCCTTCTTCTTCGCCGCCATGATCCCCTTCAGCGACGCGTAGCGCGGCGATTCGTCCCACTCGGCGTCCGCGCCGGCCAGCCCCTCGGCGCGCACCGCCTTCTTGCCGATGATGCGCAGGTCGACGGTGACGACCGCCGGCAGCCGCACGCGCTTCTCCTCGACGCCGGCGTCCACCTCGCGCGTCACCGTCGCGCTCTTGCTGTCGGCGGCCAGCCGGATGCTCGCCAGGAACGTCGCCTGCGGCCACCCGAGCAGCCCCGCCAGGATCTGCCCCACCTGGTTCGAATCACCGTCGACGGCCTGCTTGCCCAGCACGACCAGGTCGGGCTTCTCGCGTTCGACGACCGCCTTGACGATGCGCGCGACAGCCCACGCGTCCAGCGCCGCGTCGTCGCCGCCCACCAGGATCGCGCGATCCGCGCCCATCGCCAGCACGCCGCGCAGCTGCTGCTGAACGTCCTTCGGCCCGATGCTGAGCGCCACGACCTCGCCCGAGCGCGCGCCGCCCTTGCCGGCCTCGGTCAGACGCAGCGCCGTCTCGACGGCGTACTCGTCGAACGTGTTCAGCTGCCAGGTCGCTGCTGCGAGATCGATCTTGCCGCCCCCGAACTTCAGCTTCTGTTCGGGATTCGGCACCCGCTTGCACGTCACCAGGATTTTCACGGCGAAGACTTTATCATCGACGAACCTGAGGCGGATCCTGAGTGCGGCCGTCCGGGTGAATCTCGATCCTGGAACCCGCCGCCAGCTGACGACCGGCGATGCTGGCGTCGCGATCGATGACCGCCTCGATCACGCGCGCTTGACGGCGCTA
>DATMZL010000295.1:0-3203 GCA_035607075.1 Polyangia bacterium | reverse complement strand
CCTCATCGGGGGCTCGGGCGGTGGCGGGGGAGACGGGGGAAACGGAGGAGCGGGCGGAGGAGCGCTCCTGATCGCGAGCTCGTCGACCATCAACATCACTGGAACCATTCGAGCGAATGGCGGCGCGCCCACGGTCGATGGGGGCGGCGCGTCGGGCGGTGCGGTGAGGTTGGCCGCCGTCAAGATCTCCGGCGGAGGCACGTTGCAGGCGCTCGGCGCTAACGGAGCGGGAAATGGACGAATCCGGCTGGAAGCCTTCCAGCAACTGTTCACCGGCGGCACCAACCCTGCGGCGCTCCTGCGCACGCCCTATAAAACCTTCGTGCCCAGCGGCCCCCCTCCGTCGGTCCGCGTTGTGACGGTCGGCGGGGTTCCTGTGGCGTCGACGCCGCTCGGTACGTTCGACCTGCCTGATGTGACGATCAGTACCCTCGCGACGACGCCGATAGTCATCGAGACGCACTCCATTCCACCCGGTACCGTCGTGAACTTGCACCTGTCCTCCCAGGATGGTTCGGATGTGCAGATCGATACCACTCCGCTGGTCGGGACCACTGCTCAGGCAACCGCCTCAGCCGGACTCGCGATTCCGACTGGTTTCTCGAGGATCTTCGTCCGGGCCACCTGGACGAACCAGTAGCCCGCAGGTCTCGATCAGCTTCGCTGAACGTCGAAGCTGACGTCGCCGTCGGCGCCCACGTGCACGGTCACAGTCCAGGGCCGGCAGCAGACGGCGCAGTCCTGGACGAACACCTGATCGCCGACCGCGTCCGGATCATAGTCGGCCGCGATCTCGCCCGGCTCGCCGCAGAACGGACACTCGATTTCCTCGGTCATCGCGGCGCAAGCTTACCAGCCGAGACGGGCGCGTAGCTCGGCCGCCAGCTGCATGCCCATGATCTGGTTCTCGGCCGGATTCGGGTGGTACTGGCACGCGGCCTTGTCGCTTGTCTGCGCGGCGACGTCGCCGAAGTATTCGATCTTCGCGTCGCCGGCCGCGTTGCGCGCCTGCACGACAGCGCGGATGTGGTTCTGGATCGTCGTCAGGTCGGTGCCGCTCAGCAGCGGCCCGATCATGCAGATGATGAAGGTGTCGGGATATTTCGCGCGGACGGTCTCGACGAAGCCGCGATACGCGTCGCGGAACGGCGTACCGGGATCGCCCTTGTTGTTGCTGATGTCGTTGGTGCCCAGGTTGATCACCACCGCCTGCGGCTTGATCGCGAAGCTCCAGGTGGTGGCGGAGTCGTTCATCAGCGTCCGCGCGTAGACCTGCGGCAGCGTGTTGTTCATGTCGCCGCCGTAGTTGCGGTACATGCCCTGGCCCGACGCCGCGATGGTGCTCACCTCGGCGCTGACCGCGCGCGCCGCGATCGATTCATAGGTGTCTTAGGTGCTCTCGGTCGGGTAACAGTTGGTGTCGGCGAGCGTGCCCAGCGTTCCGTAGCCGGCGCTGATCGAATCGCCCACCACCTCGATGAGGCGCCCGGGACCCGTCGGCGGCGGCATCAGCGATCCACCCGCGACGGTCACCGACAGCAGCTGGCTGTTGCCCTGGCCGGCCTCGGTCTGACGATAGAGCTCGACGGTGTGCGTGCCGGCGGCCAGGTTGGTCGCGAGCTGGTAATCGGCGGAGCCGCTCGTTGTCGTGAACGCGGCCTTCGGCGTCCCGTCGACGACCGCCTTGAAGATGAAGCCCCCGCTGTTGTTCAGGCGCGCCGTCAGGCCCGTGCCCGAGAACCGCGCGACGAACCCGGTGCCGGACCACGAGAACCGCGGCTGAGCGGCGTTGCTGATGTCCGCGCGGCCGAAGAGGCGCACGCCCGCTGCCTCCAGGCCCATCACGCCGCCGCCGGCGCCGCCCGATCCGCCGGTGCCGCCCGTGCCGGTGCCGCCCGCGCCGCCGCGTCCCGCGCCACCGCCGGTGCCGCCCGTGCCGGCGCGCCCGGCGCTGCCGCCGGTGCCCGCGCCGCCGCCTGTGCCCCCGCGACCGCCGGTGCCGATCGTGCCGCTGCCGCCCGCGCTTCCTCCCGTACCACCGCGACCCGCGGCTCCGCTCGTGCCGGCGCTGCCGACCGAGCCGGCGCTGCCAGCCGTGCCGCTCGTCCCGCTCGTGCCGCTGTCGCCGCCGCGGCCTGCGGTCGCGCCGCCGGCGCCGGCCGCGGCGCCGCCAGTCCCCGCGCTTCCGCTCGTGCCTGCGCTTCCGCTCGTGCCCGCGCTGCCGGTCGAGCCGCCCGCGGCGCCTGCGCTGCCGCCCGTGCCGGACGTGTCGATGTCCCCGTCGCCGCCACACCCCACCAGAAGCAAGCAGACGAGAAGCCCTCTCCGGTAAGCCATCTCGCGAGGGTGCGCGCGCCGACATCCGGCGGTCAAGGTTTGATGAAACCCTGATGAAAAATTGCTCAGATCCGGCATCGCGGTTAGCGTTTTCGTCGGTGAACACACAGCCGCAGCGCTCTCGCGAGCCCATCAGGCCGCCATCGGGCTACGAAGGATTCCTGTCGCGGCGGCAGGTCGCCGCGGCGCTCGGGTTCGCCAGCGAGTTCAAGGTCCGGCGGCTGGAAAAGGAAGGGCGCCTGCGCCCCGTGCGCGGGGTGATGGGCTCGGCCTGGTATCCGCGCGCCCAGGTGCTGGCGTTGCGCGACGCGCTGGCCGCCCCGCCTCCGGTCATGACGATCGGCGGCGATCCGGGCCATCCGCATGTGGCGCCCGCGCGCTGGTCGGACGCGCAGCTGATCGCCCACCTCCGCGGCCGCGTGCGCGCGCTCGACGGCGGCGCCGGCTCCAGGCCCCGCACGCCCGTCGATCTGGTCGCCGACACAGGCATCAGCATCGCCCGCGCAGAGCGCGTCTACAGATTCTGGCTGACGCATGACGCGCACCCGGTCGCCGGCGAGGCGCGGGGCGCCACCGCCCCGGCCCGCGCGCGAGGGGCGCCGGCACCCCCCGAGCGCCGCAGCGACGCGCGCATGGAACGCGACGCCCTCCTGCAGCAGATGCGCAGCGCCGATCCGGGCGCGCGCGCGGTCGCCTTCGACAAGTTGCGCGCGCTCCGCTGACCCTTTAACGTCGCGCCCGATGATCTGTCGGTCGAAGCGTTTCTCGACGGTATTTCTAGTGATCGGATTGCTGGCCGCGTGCAACGGCAGCCGGCAGAAGGCGAGCAACGACGCCGCGCCGGAGGTCGGGCCCGCCGGGGATAG
>DATMZL010000308.1:0-2410 GCA_035607075.1 Polyangia bacterium | reverse complement strand
CACGACCGTGGCGCGAAGGTCGTCGCCCGCGCCCTCGCCGACGCCGGTTACGAGGTCATCTACAGCGGCCTGCACCAGACGGCCGAGATGATAGCGGCGGCGGCCCAGCAGGAATCGGTCGACGCGGTCGGGCTGTCGATGATGTCCGGCGCGCACATGACGCATTTTCCGGCGCTGCTGGACGCGCTCGCGGCGCGCGGCGCGCGCGACGTGGTCGTGTTCGGTGGCGGCATCGTACCCGACGAGGACGCGGCGGCGCTGAAGGCGCTGGGCGTCGCGGCAATCTTCACGCCCGGGACGTCGACGCAGGAGATCGTCAATTGGATCGAAGGCGAGCTGCGGCCGCGGGTCGAGGGAGCCGCAGCGTGAGGCGCGCGGGGCTGATCGGCGCTGCGCTTGTCCTTGTCGCGGTCGCGCCCCCGCCGGCGCGCGGCAACGCGCGCGCCGAGACGGAGGAGGCGCGCATCGCGGACATCCTGCAGTCGGCGCTGGTCAAGCACGGCGGCGAGGTGAACCGCTGCTTCGAGAAGGCGCTGGCCGATACGCTGGACGTGTCCGGCAAGATCGAGCTGGCCGTCGACATCGGCGAGGGCGGGCGCGTCACCAAGGCGGCGCCCGCCAGCGACGGCGTGAAGTCGCCGGTGCTGCTCGCCTGCTTGACCGAGAGCGCGGCGACCTGGACGCTGGCAGGCATCGATCCCGGCAGCACGGTGATCGTGCCGCTCGCGTTCGAGGGACAGGCGGCGCAGTTCTCGATCAAGGTCAAGGACGCGCCCGATCACGGCCCGGCCGCGGCGGCCAGCAAGAAGGCGGGCGCGGCGGCGCCGGTGCCGCCGTTCTCGGTGAAGCTGCTGGTCGACGAGGCGACGATGCGCGCGCAGAAGGCGGCGCTGACGCAGTTGACGATCGGACCCGCCAACCGGATCGCGCTACACAAGCACCCGGGGAACGAGGTGCTGTACGTGCTGAAGGGCCGCGCCCGTGTTCTGGGGCCGACCGGCGTCGCGCCCGAGAAGCTCGAGGAGGGCATGGCGATCCTGATCCCGGCCGGGATGCCGCACGCGATCGAGAACATGGTACGCACGTCGTCGGCGGTGCTGCTGGACGTGTTCGCGCCGATGGGCCCGGAGCGCGTCTACCGCGATCCGAAGGACCCGGCGGGGCTGGCAGCCTTCCAGGTGATCCGGGGCGCGCCGCCAGCGGCGCCCGCCGGGGCAAAGTTCACCGTCGCGTCGACGGCGGACGCGGACACGCTGCCGGTGTTCGCGGGCAAGGGAAAGATCAAGCCGCTGCTCGAGCCGGCGAAGACCGGGAGCAAGGCGCTCTACGTCGGCATCCTGGAGGCGTCCCCGGGCGCCGAGGTTCCGCGCAACACGCATCCCGGCTCGGCGGAGATCCTGTATGTCGTCTCGGGCGGCGGTGACCTGACGGTCGGCAGCGAGAAGATCGCGTTCGGCGCCGAGGAGGCGCTGCACATCCCCGAAGGGCAACCGCACGCGGCGAAATTCACCGGCCCGGAGAAGACCATCATGGTACAGGTGTTCGCGCCCGCCGGTCCCGAGGAGCGCTACCGCCAGGCCGGCACGAAGAGCAAGTGACGAAGACCAAGTGACCATCCGATGATCGATTTCGAACTGTCAGAAGACCAGCGCGTCCTGCAGGCCTCCGTACGCGAGATGTGCGAACGCCTGATCGTTCCGAACGCGCGCCGCTGGGACGAGGAGGAACGCTTCCCGCACGAGATCGTGCCCGCGCTGGGCGAGATGGGTCTCCTCGGCATGCAGATCCCCGAGGCGTACGGCGGTGCCGGGATGAAGTTCCACGACTACGTCATCGCGCTGGAAGAGGTCGCGCGGGCCGATGCGTCCGTCGGCCTGACGATGGCGTCGCACAACTCGCTGTGCACCGGGCACATCTACCTGGCCGCCAACGAGGCGCAGAAGCAGAAGTACCTGCCGCGGCTGGCGAGCGGCAAGGCGCTGGGCGCCTGGGGGCTGACCGAGCCCGGCTCGGGATCTGACGCGGGCGCCGCGCGCACGCGCGCGATCCGCAAGAGCGGCACGACGGACCGCTGGGTCATCTCGGGCACGAAGACCTTCATCACCCAGGGATCGGTGGGCGAGATCTACGTCGTGCTGGCGTCGACCAGCCCCGAGAAGAAGGCCAAGGGGCTGACCGCCTTCATCATCGAGCGCGGGACGCCCGGTTTTCGCACCGGGAAGCGCATCGAGAAGATGGGGCTGCACGCGTCGGACACGACCGAGCTGGTGATGGAGGACGTCGAGCTTCCGGACGAGCAGCGTCTGGGGGAGATCAACCAGGGCTTCTTCGACACGCTGAAGATCCTCGACCGGGGGCGCATCGGCATCGGCGCCTGGTCTATCGGGATCGGGCGGGCGGCGTTCGAGGC
>DATMZL010000663.1:0-3852 GCA_035607075.1 Polyangia bacterium | reverse complement strand
CCGCGGCGTTGTCTTCCCAGGTGCCGTGCCACAGCTCGCCGTCGACGAACGACACGCCCGTCACGAAGCGATCGGTGCGCAGCGTTTTGAGCAGCTTGCCGGTGGTCGCGTCAATCTGATGGATCGCGCGGCCCTTGAATTGCCCGACCCAAAGCGTGCCGCCCTCCCAGGCGAGGCCCGAGTTGTCGTTCGCCATACCCGGCGTCGCGAGCGTGGCGACGACGCGCCCCGTCTTCGGGTCCACTTTCCGGATCTTGTCTGCGCCGATTTGATAGAGGTGCTCGCCGTCGAACGCGGTGCCGGCGTCGGCGGGGACCTCGATTTCCTTCTCGATCGCGCCCGTCTCGGGATTCATGGCTGCAAGCTTCTTTCCGTGTGCGAACCAGACGTGCGAGCCGTCGTGAGTGACACCGTGGACCCGTTCGACCGGGAATGGTCCGTACTCGCGGACGACGGTGGCTTTCTGACGGGGCGACTTGGACGGGGTGGACGACGCGGTGTTCATGCTGGTGCTCGCTGCAGTGTTCATGGTCTTGCTCCTTCGCGGGCGCGGTCTCGCGCTCCGATGAGTTTTGATCTAACGCGCGGGCCGCAGCGCAGTGAGTAACAAGGCCGTCGGGATTCCGAAGCGCTGACGGTTTCACCCTGATGAGTGACCTGGAATCGGAGGGCGCTTTCGAAATCCGGAAAATTTCGCCGGCGCAAGGTCGCGGCCCACGCAACGTTATCAATGATTTCAAGAACTTGCGCACAAGGTTGAACGAGCCCTCGCTGGCGCGGGAGTTGCTGATGCGCGGCTCGTGTCCACCCGTCTGTTTCGCGCTTCCACTTTGTTCGTCCTTGGTTCGGTCGCAACGCTGGCGTTGGGGTGTTCGGCCGATTCCGGCTCCGCGCCTCCTTCGTCGGCATCGGAGCAAGACGTCGGCTCTATCGGGCTCAAGCTGCAGCTGGCATCGGGCGCAACGCTGAGCTCCGTCTCGTACACGATCTCGGGGCCGAACGGCTTCGCTCGCAGCGGGACGATAGACGCGAGCCACAGCACGACCGTCTCGAGCACCATCGGCGGCCTTCCCGCCGGCCATGGCTTTTCGATCACGCTCGACGGCACGGCGTCGGACAGCGGGCACTGTGCTGGCTCGGCGAGCTTCGACATCGCTGCGCGCATGACGACGGCGGTCTCGGTGCACCTGGCGTGTCATGAAGCGGCCCGCACGGGCTCGGTGCTGGTGAACGGCGTGCTCAACACTTGCCCGACCGCGGACGGCATCTCGGCGCTGCCGGCCGAGGTACTGGTCGGCTCGTCGATGGCGCTCAGCGCGGCGGCGCATGACAGCGACGCCGGACCGGCCGCGATCGCCTACCACTGGACGACGACGGGCGGCACGCTGAGCGCGCCTGACACCCAGAATCCGTCGCTGCGTTGCACGACGGCCGGCACCTTCACGGTGTCGTTCACGGCGACCGACGGCGACTGCACCGACACGGCGTCGGCGACTGTGACGTGCACGGCGGCCGCGGGCGGCAGCATCGCCACGATGGACCTCTCGCGCTACGTCCGGGTCGCCCGCTACGCCTTGCCCGAGCCAACCCGCACCACGCCGCCCGACGGCACGAGCCTGCTGGCGCAGGAAGCCTCCGCGGTGACCTACGACTGGGACACCGACACGCTGTTCGTGGTCGGCGACGGCGGCACGTCCGTCGTCCAGGTCTCGAAGACCGGCGCCTTGATCGACTCGATGACGCTAGCCGCCGGCAGCAGCCCGCAGGGCACCACCTTCTACGACACCGAGGGCGTCGCCTACGTGGGCGGCGGAAAGTTCGTGCTGAACGAGGAACGCGACCGCCAGGTGAATCTGTTCACCTACGTGGCGGGCGCGACGCTCCACCGCGCCGACGTCAAGACGGTCAAGCTCGGCACCAGCATCGGCAACATCGGGCTCGAAGGCGTTACGTTCGACCCGGCGAACGGTCACTACATCTTCGTGAAGGAGAAAGATCCCAGGGGCATCTTCGACACGGGCATCGACTTCGCTGCCGGCACTGCCAGCAACGGCTCGCCGACCACGGACGAATCCGTCAATCTGTTCGACCCGGCGCTGGTCAGCACGCTCGATTTTTCCGACGTCTTTGCGCTGTCGAACCTGCCGACACTCGCGGGCGATCCCACCTTCAACCAGCTTTTGATCATTAGCCAAGAGTCCGGCAAAATCGTGCAGGTCGACCGTTCCGGCAGCGTCAAACACACGCTGAGCATCGTGGCCGACGCGAGCGATACGATTTCGGTCCCCGACATGACGATGGAAGGCCTCACGATGGACCGGAGCGGCATCCTTTACGTAGTCAACGAGAACGGCGGCGGCGATCTCAACCACCCGCAGCTGTGGGTCTACGCTCCGTCCACGGCGGCGGACCTCGCCCCCACGGCCGTCTCGCTCACCGGCGCCGTGACGACGCTGCCCGAGAACACCAGCAGCACGAGCTCGGTCCACCTGGCGGACATCGTCGTCACCGACGACGGGCTCGGCGACAACAACCTGTCCGTGTCGGGACCCGACGCGGGCTCGTTCGAAATCGTCGGCACCGCGCTGTTCCTCAAGGCAGGCACGACGCTGAACGCCGCGACCAAGCCCAGCTACAGCGTCACGGTCAGCGTCGACGACATGACGGTCGGCGCGACGCCCGACGCCAGCACCTCGTACACCCTGGCGATCACCACCGCCACGAGCGGTGCGATCACGCTCGCGATCACCGAGGTGGCGCCCTGGTCCAGCGGTAACAGCCCGCTCGCCTCCGACTGGTTCGAGCTGACGAACTTCGGGACGTCCGCGGTGAGCCTCACCGGCTGGACGATGGACGACAACTCGAATTCGTTCGCCGTCTCCGTGCCGCTGAACGGCGTTGCCAGCATCGCCCCCGGCCAATCGGTGATCTTCATCGAGACGGCCAGCGCTTCGGAGCTCGCAGCCAAGTCGCAGTCGTTCGTCAACCTCTGGTACGGCGGAACGGCGCCTGCCGGCCTGCAGATCGGCAGCTACTCCGGCTCGGGCGTCGGGCTCTCGACCGGCGGGGACGCCGTCAACGTCTTCGACAACGGCGGCGCCATTCACGCGGCCATCTCGTTCGGGCCCTCTCCCAGCGGTACTCCCCTGCCCACCTTCGACAACTCGGCGGGGCTCGATAGTGTCGCGATCACGAGCCTGAGCGTCGTCGGCCAGCATGGTGCCTTCGTCGCCGCGAGCGACGCCACCGAGATCGGTTCGCCCGGCACCGTTGGGGGCGGCGCGACTCCGATCGTCGGCATCACCGCCAGCGACGCCCTGGCGTCCGAGACCGGCAGCGATCCCGGCGCGTTCCATTTCACCCGCAGCGGCAGCACGACCGCAGCGCTGACGGTTGTCTACAGCATCGCCACCGGCACCGGCCAGGCGACGTCCGGCGACTACACGCCGGCGCTCTCGGGCTCGCAGGTCATTCCAGCGGGCGCCGCATCGGTGGACGTGACCATCACGCCGGTGGACGACGCCCTGGTCGAAGGCGCCGAGACGTTGACGCTGACCCTGTCCGACACGGGCAACTACGACGTCGGCGCCGACGCCAGCGCGACCGTCACGATTCAGGACAACGACGCTGCCAACCTGGCGCCGACGGCTGTCACGCTGCAGAACACCGTGCCTTCGCTCTCCGAAGCAGCCGACGTATCGAGCCACGTGCGGCTGGCGGACATCTCCGTGACCGACGACGGCCTGGGCACGAACGCCTTGAGCCTGAGCGGCACCGATGCCGCGTCGTTCGAGCTTGTCGGCTCGCAGCTCTTCCTCAGGGCCGGCACGGCGTTGAGCCACACCTCGAAGC
>DATMZL010000340.1:0-5031 GCA_035607075.1 Polyangia bacterium | reverse complement strand
GGTCAGGTCCATGTCCTCGGCCGACGGCGCCTTCAACCAGGCGCGCGCCCGCCGGCCCGCTTCTGACAGCGTCGCCGGGTCCTCGCCGAGATCGCCCATCGCGATCAGGATCGATTCGCGCAGGAAGCGTTCGTCGTCGGGCTGCGTCTCCGCCGCGCGCCAACCGAGGCGCCGCGCCGTTGGACCGCACAGCGCGCGCACGAAGCGCGCGAACGCCGGCCGATCTTCGGCGCTGATCAGCGCGCGATCGATCGTGCGCAGCGCCTCCGCGATCTCGGTCCAGACGAGCCGGCTGGGATCGTTCTTGAGCCGCATGAGCAGGTCCAGGAACGCCGTCGCGGGCAGCTGCGCGGCGCGCACGGCCGCCCACGCGTTGCTGACGACGCCGAAGCGCTCGCGCTCGGGTAACCGCGTCACCGCCGCGCCCAGCGCCGCCAACTGGGCAGCGTCGACGCGCACACGGTAGTAGCCGGTCTCGCCGGCGTTCGCGTAGGCGAACTTCGGGCACGCGGCGTTGCCGTCCAGCTCCAGCGTCTCCTCTTCCTGGGTCATGACCGTGCAGTGCTTGGCGAGCGGACCGGCCGGCTTGTCGCCGGTCGCGACGCAGACCGGGATGCGCCAGCGCGTTCCGGTGCCCGGCTTTCGCTCCAGCGTGCGGTACTCGCCCTGGCTCAGGACGACAGCCGGCGTCTTTCCCGGCGCGCAGGCGACGCGCGCCCCCACGATCGGCACGCCGATCTGATCGGTGAAGCTGCGCATGACGCCGGCGACGTCGCGCCCACCGCTCGCCTCGCCGAGCGCCGCGTACAGATCGTCGGCGGTGGCGTTCGCCCATTCGTGGCGCTGCAGGTAACCGCGCAGGCCCGCGCGGAACGCGTCGGGGCCCAGCCAGCCCTCCGTCATCGCCAGCACGGCGCGGCCCTTCGCGTAAGTCACCGAATCGAACGCCTCCTGCGCGTCGCTGGTGCTGCGCACCGGCTGACGGATGCGGCGCGCGGTCGACAGCGCGTCGTCGTACATCACCTGCGATTTCCCCGCCAACGCCTGCAGGCGCGCGCCGGTCTGCGGCCGCCAGGCGTCGACGATCTCGTCGGCCATGAAGCTTGCGAACGCCTCGTTCAGCCACAGGTCGTCCCACCACGCCATCGTCACGAGATCGCCGAACCACTGGTGCGCCAGCTCGTGCGCGATGAGGCCGTTCATCGAGACGCGCGCCGCCAGCGACGCGCGATCGTCGAGCAGCACGCGCTCCTCGCGGCAGGTGATCAGACCCGCGTTCTCCATCGCGCTGGCGCCAAAGCTGGGGACGGCGAGCAGGTCCAGCTTGCTGTAGGGAAACGGCCGGCCGAAGTAGCGTTCCAGCTCGAGGAGCTCGCCGCGCGCGGCCGCGAGCGCGCCGCCGCCGAGGCCCGCCTTCCCGGACATCGCGACCAGGCGAATCGGCAGCTTGCCCGCCAGCCCGTCGCGCGTGTCGAACGCGCCCACCGCGAACGCCACCAAATACGTCGGCAGCGGGCGCGAAGGCTCGAACTCGACGCGGACCATCGCGCCCTCCGGCGTGCGGCGAACCTCGCGCGTGTTCGCAAGCGCCAGCGTGTTGGATGGGACGGCGAGCGACAGCGTGAACGGTGTCTTCCAGCCGGGCTCGTCGAAGCACGGAAACGCGCGACGCGCGTCGGTGGGCTCGAACTGCGTGAACGCGTACCAGCGCCCGGCCGCTCCTTCGACGCGGTAAAGCCCGCGCAGGCCGGAGGCGAACGGCCCGTCGTAGTCGATCTCGACCGTCGCGCTGCCGGACGGAATCACCCGGTCGAACGCGAGCACCAGCTCCTCGGGCTCCGTCTTGGACCCGGCCGCGAGGCGCAACGTCGGCGTCGCCGGCAGCTGTCCCTGCGGCGTCGTCAGCGCCGCGCTCTTGACGGTGAGCCCGCGCGCATTCAAGACGACGGCGCTGGCCGGTTCGTCGATGACAAGATCGATGCGCGCCCGCCCGGAAAAGCGCGGCTGCGCCGGATCGACGACCAGGTCCAGCGCGTAACGCGTCGGATGCACCTGTCGCGGCAAGCGACCGTCGGCGCGCGCCCGCGGTACGGCAGGCGCGCCCGCATCCGGCGCAGGTGCGTGGCGCGTGCATCCGATCGCGAGCACCAGGGCCACCCCCCAAGACCGACTCAGCATCGGCCAGTTCTACAACGTTCGCGTGACCGATCCGATCGCCCGGGCTCCGACGTATTGAGGGTGGAGATCGACCACGTGTCCTGGAAGCTCGTGCTCGCGGTGGTGCTTGTCGTCGGCTGCCAGGGAGGCCGCCCGGCGCCCAACATCTCGAAGCTCTTCCCGCACGGCTACGCGAACACGCTGATCAACGCAGGCAACCAAACCGGCTACGCGCGGATCCTGCAGTTTCGTCTCGGCGCCGGGCGCTGATCGCGAATGGCGCCCGAGACGGCTTGCCCTCACCCCTACCCTCTCCCGCAAGCGGGAGAGGAAAAGAATTAAGACGAGGCGAGTTGGCGGAGGACGTAGTGGAGGATGCCGCCGTGCTGGTAGTAGGCGATCTCTTGCGGGGTGTCGATGCGGACGGTTGTGCGCAGCTCCTTGGCCTTGCCGTCGGCGCCGGTCGCGCGCACGACCAGCTCGCGGCCGCCCGCGAAGCCGCTCTCGAGGAGCTTCGGCAGGCCGACGGTCTCGAACACTTCTTCTCCCGTCAGGCCCAGCGACGCCGCGTTCTGCCCCAGGGCGAACTCGAGCGGCACGATCCCCATCCCGACCAGGTTGCTGCGGTGGATGCGCTCGTAGCTCTCGGCGATCACGAAGCGCACGCCCAGCAAGCGCGGCCCCTTCGCCGCCCAGTCGCGTGACGACCCGCTGCCGTATTCCTTCCCGGCCAGGATCAACAGCGGCACGCCCTCGGCCGCGTACTTCTCGCTCGCGTCGAAGATGGACATCAGCGCGCCGTCCGGCAGGTGGCGCGTCACGCCGCCCTCGGTCCCGGGCGCCAGCAAGTTCTTCAGCCGCACGTTCGCGAACGTGCCGCGCACCATCACCTCGTGGTTGCCGCGCCGCGCGCCGTAGCTGTTGAAGTCCTTCGGCTGAACGCCGTGTGCGACCAGGTACTTTCCGGCTGGTCCGTCCTTCTTGATGCTGCCCGCCGGCGAGATGTGGTCCGTCGTCACGCTGTCGCCCAGCATGGCCAGCACGCGCGCGCCCTTGATGTCGCCGACCGCGCCCGGCTTCTTGGTGATGCCGTCGAAGTACGGCGGCTCCTTGATGTACGTCGACGCCGAATCCCAGACGTACGTCTGCCCGAGCGGAACGTCCAGCTTGCGCCAGCGCTCGTCTCCCTGGAACACGACGGCGTACGTCTGCTGGAACATCGCCGGCTTCACTGCCTTGCTGACGACGTCGTTGACCTCGCTCGCCGACGGCCAGATGTCCTTCAAGAACACCGGCACGCCCGTCTTGCTGTCGCCCAGCGGCTGCTTGTCCAGGTCGATGTCGATGCGGCCCGCCAGCGCGTAGGCGACGACCAGCGGCGGCGACATCAGATAATTGGCGCGCACGTCCGGGTTGATGCGGCCCTCGAAGTTGCGGTTGCCGGACAGCACGCTGGCGACGACGAGATCGTTCGCGTCGATCGCGTCAGCGACCGGCTGCGGCAGCGGGCCCGAGTTACCGATGCAGGTCGTGCACCCGTAGCCGACCGTGTGGAACTTCAGCTGCTCGAGGAACGGCGTCAGGCCCGCCGTCGCGAGGTACTCGGTGACGACCTTCGATCCCGGCGCCAGCGACGTCTTGACCCAGGGCTTCGTCTCCAGGCCCTTCTCGACGGCCTTCTTCGCCAGCAAGCCCGCGGCTACCAGCACCGACGGGTTCGACGTGTTGGTGCAGCTGGTGATCGCCGCGATCACGACTGAGCCGTTCTTCACGTTGGGGTCCGGACGCCCGGTGGGCGCGTAGCCGACGCTGGTGTCCTGATCCGGCGGCGCGTCCGGAGAGGCCGGATTCTTCTTGGCCTTCGGCTTCGCCAGGCTGGGCAACGCGTCCTCGAACGACTTCCGCGCCTGGAACAGGCTGACGCGGTCCTGAGGGCGCTTGGGGCCGGCCACGCTCGGCTCGACGCTGGCCAGGTCGAGATCGCAGACGTTGCTGTACGCCGCCTCGGGCGTCGACGGGCCGTGGAAGAAACCCTGCTCGCGCGCGTACGCTTCGACCAGCTCGACGTCGGCGGCCGAGCGGCCCGTGAAGCGCAGGTAGCGCAGCGTCTCGTCGTCGATCGGGAAGATGCCGCAGGTGGCGCCGTACTCGGGCGCCATGTTCGCGATCGTCGCGCGGTCGGCGAGCGACAGCGTCGCCACGCCCGCCCCGAAGAACTCCACGAACTTCCCGACCACGCCCGCCTTCCGCAGCATCTCGGTGACGGTCAGGACCAGGTCGGTCGCCGTGGATCCCTCGCGCAGCTTGCCGTGCAGCCGGAAGCCGACGACCTGCGGGATCAGCATCGACAGCGGCTGCCCCAGCATCGCCGCCTCGGCCTCGATACCGCCGACGCCCCAGCCCAGCACGCCCAGCCCGTTGACCATCGTGGTGTGCGAGTCGGTGCCGACCAGCGTGTCGGGATACGCCTGCGCGGGACCGGACTTCGACTCGGCGGTGAACACGACACGCGCCAGGAACTCCAGGTTCACCTGGTGGACGATGCCCGTGTCGGGCGGCACCACCGCGAAGTTACGGAACGCCGCTTGCCCCCAGCGCAGGAAGGCGTAGCGCTCCTTGTTGCGCGAGAACTCGATCTGCGCGTTCAGCGACAGCGCCTCCGGCTTGCCGAACTCGTCGACCTGCACGGAGTGATCGATCACCAGCTCCGCCGGCAGCAGCGGGTTGATGCGCGCCGGATCGCCGCCCAGCGCCTGCATCGCCGCGCGCATCGCCGCCAGATCGACGACCGCCGGGACGCCGGTGAAATCCTGCAACACGACGCGCGCGGGCATGAAGGGAAATACGCGGGTCGGCCCGGCCACAGTCGGGTCC
>DATMZL010000347.1:0-5795 GCA_035607075.1 Polyangia bacterium | reverse complement strand
AGCTCGCGCTGAAGTCCGGCGACGACGTCTACGTGTCGGCGAGCCGGGTGCGCGTCTTCACCGGCGACTACGTGATTTGAGTGTCACCGCCGGTAGACGATGACGTTGTGGTAGCGGGCTTCGCTACCGCTCGGGTTCTCGTAGACGTGGCGCTGATCCGCCGGGAACACCAGCGAATCGCCGACCGCCAGCAGGTAAGTCTCTTCGCCGACGACCATCTTCAAGGTGCCGTGCAGCACCGTGATCAGCTCGCGCGTTCCCGGGGCATGCGGTTCGGATTCGTGCGCGCCGTGGCCCGCCAGGCGCAGCTCGTAGACCTCGACGCCGGGGCCCGCGCCCGATCGCGCCAGCGGCCGGCTCTCCATCTTGCCGTCGACTGACTTCAGGACCTGGGCCTCGGTCCGGCGCAGCAGCGACACGGACTCGCGGCTCTCGCCGATCAGGTCGGCGAATGGGATCTTCAGGCCGACGGCGACCTTCCACAGCACGCTGAGAGACGGGTTGGTCTTGCAGGTCTCGATCTGCGACAGCGCCGCGCGGCTGACGCCGGAGAGCTTCGCCAGCTCGTCGAGCGACAGGTGCGAGACGCGGCGCCGCTCGCGCAGGTTGTCAGCGACGCGGCGGCCGAGCTCGGCGGCGCCGACGTCGTCGCCCGGCGTCACCGTCGGGCGGGCCAGCCGCGCCTTGCGCGCCGCCGCCGCAGGCGCTCCAGCCGTCGAGTTGCCGTCCTTGGACACGGCTTCACACTAGCACATCTGTCTCGTTAACGAGACAGAGCAGAGCGCCCCGATCGGGAGATCGCGTCGAGCGAAGCGCGGCTTTGCCGCGCGGAGGTCATCGCGGGAGGGAATGGGAACCCTTTGAGGGTTCCCATTAGGATCAGATCCGGAATCCGAGGCCGAGCGCGAGGTCCATGTTGAACGTGAAGTGCGGGACGCCGAGCGCGGTGTTGAGGGCGAAGATGAGGTCCAGCGAGTCGCCGATCTCGTACCAGAGGCCGACCGTGGGCCCGATCAGGAACGGCCCACCGGCCAGCGTGTCCAGACACGACTGCTTCGGCTGGTTCATTCCGGCCGCCGCCTGGCAGGTCTTGTCGTCCGGGAACTCGAGCGCGTGGCGAATGTTGCCGCCGCCGATCTGACCGCCGATCGAGACGTGGAAGGGCGCGTCGAGCGCCAGGTAGGTCGCCTTCGCGAAGAACGCGATCGCGCCGTTGCCCGGCGAGCAGTAGTCGTCCGAGCCGCACGGCATCGGGTCGCCCGCGACGGGCCGCGGCTGCTTGCCGTTCAGCCCGCCGACGTACTGCATGCGCAGCTGTCCGGACAGCATCAGCTCGTGGGTGACGAAGAAGCCGACCTCGGGGGTGGCCTGCGCGCTCTGCTGGAAAGGCGCGAATCCGATGGCGTCCAGCTTGTGCGCCGCCGGATCCAGCTCGCCCTCGCCCTTGATCAGACCGAGGCTGATGCCGCCGGTGAGCGCGACGAAGAACGATCCTTTCTGGCCGTTCTCGTCCTTGTCGTCGTCGCCGGGCTTCTTGGGCCGCGTCGCCGGCCGCTTGACGGCCGGCTTGCCGCCGCCCTCGTCGTCGTCGGCGACCGCGCCGCCACCGCCGCCCTCGCCGCCGCCCTCACCGCCGCCCTCGCCACCGCCTTCACCGCCGCCGGCCGTCTTCGGTCCGCCTCCGCCGCCGCCTTGCTCGCCCGCGAGCACCGCCTCCTCGAAGGCGTCTTGCAGCTCGGGCGTCGCCAGCGACTTCGTGAGCTTGATGTCGGGCTGGACCTCCAGCGCCTTGCGGAATTGCTTGAGGCCGACCTCGCGCTGCTTGAACCCGACGATGGCAACGATGCCGAAGTGGATGTGCGTGCGTGCGCGGATCGGATGCTTGTCGAGGCCCGCGCTCGCGCAGAGCTCCAGCGCCTCCTTCAGGACGGCGCGCGCCGTCTCGTAGTCCTGCTTGTTGTAGGCCTCGATCGCCTTCTTGTTCAGGTTCGTAACCTTGTTGACCGCGGCCTGATCTTGCGCGGCGGCCGTGCCCTGAGCGGCGACGGCGACGAAAATCGAAACAAGGGAAGCAAGCAGAACCGTACGAAAGCGAAGAGCTGCCATGGCCGGGCATTAAAGGACGCCCGCACGCGGAAGGCAAACCCGTTGTTGTGGTTGAGCCCCACCTGGGGTCCAGACTCCCCGGTCGGGCTTCGGGCGGCAGCGAATTACGAGAAGGTTAGGAGAGTCTTTGAGCTGCCCTACGGGAAAATCCCGCGTTCCGAGTAGGCGCGGCCGATACGTTCCAGGGCGATGCCCATCGCCGCCATGCGCCAGTCGCACTTCTTGGCGGCGGCGTACTCGCTGACCTGCAGGTACGTGCGCTTCATCCGCTTGGCCAGGCGCTCCTCGACCTCTTCCAGGTCCCAGCGCTCGGACCGCTTGTTCTGCAGCCACTCGTAGTAGCTGACCACCACGCCGCCCGAGTTGGCGAGGATGTCGGGGATGAGGTCGATGTTCTTCTCGCGCAGGATTGGCTCCGCGGCCGTGTCGGTGGGGCCGTTCGCGCCCTCGACGATCAGCCGCACCGCCAGCGCCTTCGCTTCGGGGACGCCGATCTCCAGCTCCAGCGCGGCCGGGATGAACACGTCCGCCGGCGTCGCGAAGAACTCGTCGCGCGTGATCGCGCGTGTGCCCGGGTAGCCGACGACCGACCCCGACTTCTGCACGTGATCGGCGAGCTTGAACGCGTTGATGCCGTCGCCGTTCATGATGTAGCCCTTCCAGTCGCCGGCGGCGATCATCGACGCGCCCGTGCGGGCGAGGATCTTGGCGGCGTTCGAGCCGACGTTGCCGAAGCCCTGCACGGTGAACGTCGACCCGTTCAGATCGAAGCGGCGATCGCGCGCCCATTCGACGATGCAGTGGACGACGCCTTGGCCGGTCGCGCTCTCGCGTCCGTGCGAGCCGCCCGACGCCAGCGTCTTGCCGGTGACGACGCGGCGGTTCGCGTTCTTGTCCATGAACCCGACGACGTTCATGTACGTGTCCATCATCCAGACCATGATCTGGCCGTTGGTGCCGACGTCGGGCGCCGGAATGTCGTACTCGGGGCCGATGTTCGAGCCGAGCGCGTGCGTGAACCGGCGCGTGATGCGTTCCAGCTCGGCCTGCGAGTGCTGGCGCGGCGTGAACTTGATGCCGCCCTTGCCGCCGCCGAACGGGATGTCGTGCAGCGCGCACTTGTACGTCATCCAGGAGGCCAGCGCTTTCACCTCGTCGAGGGCGACGTCCTCGTGGTAACGAATGCCGCCCTTGTACGGCCCCAGGATGTTGCTGTGCTGAACCCGGTAGCCCTTGAACATCTTGTACTCTCCGTTGTCCATGCGGACCGGAAAGTTCGTGATCAGCTCGTTCTTGGGCTGCGAGAGGATCTCGCGCACGGCGGGCGACAGGCCGCAGACTTTGGCGGCGCGGTCCAGCTGTTCCAGCGCGACGCTGTACGGGTTGGGCTTGCCGCTCGCCATGGGCGGCAGGGTGATCGTGCGCGGCATTTCGGTCATCGTGCCCAGAATAACATCTACGTGATGGGATGAGCACCTCGCCGTCTCGACTGCAGGGAGGACCGCGGGCAATCGCGCTCGAGATCGCGGCCGAGGCGCGCGCCGAGTGGGGCTTCGCGACGGACATCATCGCGCGCGCGTTCCGCGCGCATCGCGAGCTGGCCAGCGGGGCACGCCGGCTGATCTCGGAGACGGTGTACGGCCTCATCCGCATGGACCGGCGGCTGGACGCGATCGTCGACGAGCTCACCGTTCGGGGGCGAAGCGGCCGCGAGGCGCCGATCGCGCCGCTGGTGCGCGACGAGCTGAAGCTGCTGGTGTACGAAGCGCGCGCGGGCGTTCCTGTCGAGGCGCTGGCTGCCGACCTGAAGCGCCTCGTGCGCGAGCCGATCGATCTCGCGCGCGCGGTCGCGGACGACGCGGGCCTGGGCGGGCGGACCGGGACCGATCGCGAGGCGACGCGGCTGTCGTATCCGACCTGGCTGCTGGAGGCGTGGACAGCGGATTACGGGGCCGCCGAGGCGATCGCGCTGGCGGAGGCGATGAACCAGCGCGCGCCGCTCGCGGTGCGCGTGAACACGACGCGCATCGGGCGCGACACGCTGATCGCGCAGCTCGGCGAGGAGCACGTCATCGCGCGCGCCGCGCCGCTGTCGCCGGTCGGCCTGGTGTTCGAGACGCGCGTCAACGCTTTCGGCTTGTCGGCGTTTCGGGACGGGCTGTTCGAAGTGATGGACGAGGGAAGCCAGCTCGTCGCCGATCTGGTCGCGCCGCCGCCCGGCGGTCGCGTCGTCGACGCCTGCGCCGGGGCCGGCGGGAAGACGCTGGCCCTGTCGGCCGCGCTCGCCGGCAAGGGACGGGTGCTGGCGCTCGACACCGACGGCAAGAAGCTGGAGGAGCTGCGGCGCCGCGCGCGGCGGGCCGGGCTGACGAACGTCCAGGCGAAGCCGGTGGGGGCGGGCGCGGGCGACGTCGCGAAGGCGGCGCCAGGAACCTACGATCGCGTTCTGGTGGACGCGCCCTGCTCGGGCCTGGGGACGCTGCGACGAAACCCCGAGGCGCGCTGGCGGCTGCGGCCGGCCGACGTCGACGGATTTCCGGCGCGGCAGGTGGCGCTGATGATCAGCTACGCGCCGCTGACCGCGGTGGGCGGTCGACTGATCTACGCGACCTGCACGGTGAACCGGCGCGAGAACGAACGCGTGGTCGAGCGCTTCCTCGCCGAGCGCGACGACTTCGTCCCCGTGCCGGTCAAGGAGATCTGGGGCCGCGAGCGCGCCGAGAAGCTGGGCGACGGCATGACGCTGCAGCTGTTCCCGCAGCGCCACGACACCGACGGCTTCTTCGCCGCCGTCCTGCGCCGCGTTCGCTAGCGGCTCCCGCTCGAAGGCGCGCTGTGCGCGTTCGTGCGCAACCGGCCCCACCCGTACGCGACGGAGGCTGGAATCAACGCCAGGCAGAACAGATCCGTCCAATCGGACGTCATCCGGAACGGGCCTGCGATTCCGATGGGAGGGCCGATGCTCCCGAGCATCCGGAGCGCGAGGCGCGTGAACGGCGGAATCACCTCCAGCGCGGTGAACAGCAGCGCGGTGATGATCGCGCCGGCGGCGAGGCGGCCGCGCGGCCGGCGATGCAGCGCGACGCCGAGCAGCTCCGACAGGAACAGCGGCATGAAGAAGCAGATCGCGATGTCCGACAGCTTGCCCGTCACCGCCGAATGAAATGTCGGCTTGAGCCAGACGTCGTTCGTCACCAGCAGCGCGACCGCCGCCAGCGGCAGCGGCGCGAAGAACTCGTTCGGGCGACGGGAGGTTGGCTGCACGGTTGCTACGGGGCGGTGATCGCGTCGACGGCGAATGTGTCCTGACAGTAATCGCCGGTGAACAGCCGCTGACAGGCCGCGGACTCGAAAGCGATGGAGCGATGGACGATCCACGACTGCGCCGTGCCGGCGTCCAGCGGGGAGATCGTCTGCCCCACGGGAGGCAGCGTCTGCGGCTGCAGGTAGATCTGCCATTCTCCCGTGCAGGCGCTGTCTTGCGGTGCGGTGAACCTTCCGAACACCAGCGTGAAGAAGGTCGCCCCGCTGTGAAAGTCGCTGGGCACCGTCACGCCAACGACACCGTCGACAGCGCGCGTCTCCCAGCCGATGCAGCCGTCCGACGGCTTGCTCTTGACGAGGTGGAAGACCGGCGTTGCTCCGGAGACGAGACCGTCGGCGCCGCCGCAGCTCGGCGCGGTCGAGGC
>DATMZL010000369.1:0-2967 GCA_035607075.1 Polyangia bacterium | reverse complement strand
GGCATTGCCAGAGTAGATAGGTGAGCAGTAGTTTCGACGCGCAAATCGTCAGCGACGTCGCCATCAGCCACATGGTTCGTTTGGCGGTCTGAACGCGCGGCTCGCGCATGATGCCAACGCCGTTCGATACGGCCTCGATGCCCGTGTACGTCCCACCACCCAGTGAATAGGCGCGCATCACCAGCTTCAATGTCCCGAACAGGCCCAGCGCGCCGAGCGTGCCGCTGACATTGCCGTGCACCTCACGGGTGACGCTGGGGAGCTGTGGAACCCGCCCCCCGATCGCGATCAGCAACAGGGCCGCGTGCGTGATCAGGAAGACCGCGAAGATCGGCGCGATCGTCGTGACGGATTCCTTGATCCCGCGGAGGTTCATCACCGTCAGGAGGGCGATCCCGGTCAAGGAGACGAACAGCTCGACGCCGAGCCAGCTCGCGGGTAGGAAGCTGAAGATCGCGTCCGCGCCGGCCGCGATCGAGATCGTGATGGTCAGGACGTAGTCGACCAGCAGGGCGCTGCCCGCGACCACGCCCGCCGGGCCGCCCAGGACCTTGCTGGCGACCAGGTAGCCGCCGCCTCCCGACGGGAACTGCTCGATGATCCGGCTGTAACCGTAGCTGATGATGAAGACGGTCGCGATCATCGCGCCGGCCAGGAACACCGCCAGCCCGACGTGCTCACCCAGCTGCCGGAAGGTCTCTTCCGGGCCGTAAGCGCTGGACGAGAGGCCGTCGGCGCCCAGGCCGACCCAGGCCAGGAACGCGATCAACGACAGCTTGTGGAAAGCCTGCGGTTCGTTGACGTCCTTGGGGGGGCCGAAGACGACGCGCCGGACGCGCGCCCATACGGTCATGGGCAACCATCTATCCGACGGCACATCAAGGTGGCGTCAGAACTGGCCGGGGAATGCGTAAATAAATAGTAAAGACGCGACGATCCGCGGGCCGATCACCGTCTGCGGCGGGGCGGCACCTCGGCGTCGAACCGGTCGAGCCGGACCCGGTGCCGCCACGTGGCCTCGGCGCAGACGGCCGCTACGCTCGCGGCGGCGGCCCACAACCAGACCAGGACCCGGGCCGCCCCGCTCGAAACGTGGGCGTCCATGCTCAGCATGACGAGCAGGTACGCCATCGGGAAGCTGAGCGCGATCAGCGCGCGCCCGGCCCAGGCGCGCCGCGTCTCCCATCTGCGGAGGCGCAGGCGGCCGCGTGCAATCGTGTCAGCGTAGCCGTCCCTGGCCGCGGACGACGACGGCGACAGCAGGAACAGGCCCGGTCCTTCCGCTTGCTTCGGGTTGCGCGCGAGCACGAGGTCACCGCCTTCCCTCTACTGAGATCATGCGTCCGATGAACCCCGGCGTAAGCGGCCGAGCCCCATCCGATTCGAACATCGGCGAGATCGCGCCGATGTTTAGACCTCGGCAATGCAATCTTTCGGCCGGGAGGTCAGCCCTCGCCGGTTTCGTACCGCTTGCGCTTTCGCCACAACGTCGAGACGTCAATTCCAAGAATCTGGGCCGCGTCTTCCATCGTCCGGGAGCGGGCGACCACCGCCGAGATATGTGCCCGTTCCAGCTCCTCTACCGTGACGTCGGCCCCCACGGTCACCGCCGCTCCGCGGGCCGCGCTCTCCGCGATCCGTTCCGGGAAGGCTTGCGGCTCGATGAGGGCGGACGGCCATAGGATCACAGCGCGCTCGATCGCGTTCCGCAGCTCGCGGACGTTGCCCGGCCACGCGTAGCTCGCGAGGGCGGCCTCCGCGCTGGGAGAGAATGACGGCAGCGCGCGGCCGACAGCCCGCGCAAAGAACGCCAGGAAGCGCCGCGCCAGCGGGATGATGTCCTCGCGCCGCTCACGCAGGGTGGGTACGAGGATGTCGATGACGTTCAGGCGGAAGAAGAGGTCCTCCCTGAAGCGGCCGGTCTTGACGTCCTCTTCGAGGTCACGGTTCGTCGCCGCCACGACCCGGACGTCGGCCTTGCGCGTGCGCGTCTCGCCGAGCCGTTCGAACTGGCGCTCTTGCAGGAAGCGCAGCAGCTTGGCCTGCAAGCCGGGCGGCAGGTCGCCGATCTCGTCGAGGAATAGCGTGCCGCCCTCGGCGGCCTCGACGCGGCCGGGCTGATCGCGAATCGCGCCCGTGAAGGCGCCCTTCGTGTGGCCGAAGAGCTCGCTGGCCAGCAATTCCTCGGTGAGGGTGGGGCAGTTGATGGTCACGAACGGCCGATCGCGGCGCTTGCTCTCCAGGTGCATCGCGCGCGCGAGGACGCCCTTGCCCGTGCCGCTCGGTCCCCTGAACAGGACCGAGACGTCGGCCTGCGCGGCGCGGTTCACGATCTGGAGGACCGAACGCATCGCCAGCGCGCGCGAGTCGAGATCGATCTCCGGCGCCTCCGACTGCAGCCGATCCTGCAGATCCGCCAGCTTGGCGGAGGCCGCCCGCTGCGTCTTCGCGCGTTCGACCAGGTGACCGATCTGCGCGGGCGTGAAGGGCTTGGGCAGGTAATCCCAGGCGCCGCGTCGGATGGCCTCCACCGCGGTCTCGATCGTCGCGTAGGCGGTCACGACCACGATGACGACGTTGGGGTTCTCCGCGATCAGCTGCGGAATCAGGTCGAGTCCGCTCGCGTGACCGAGGCGCAGATCGAGAAACACGAGGTCGAAGGCCGAGCGTGCCATCGCGTCGAGCACCGCCTGGGCCGACCCCGCTTCGACGACGGTGACGTCCATCGTCTCCAGGCACACGCGCAGTGTATGCCGAATGTTCTTCTCGTCATCGACGACGAGGACGGAAAAACTTGCCACGGTCGCCAGTCTAGCGTGGTTCGCCGTTTCGAAAACGGAGCGCGAGAACCGGTCCGGCGTAGACGACGCCGTCCGGGCCGACCGCGCCGGCGCAGGCTGCAATCTTCGCCCGGCCTCACCATGCAATCTGCAATGGCCACCGTCGGGCGATCACGGATAGTGGCTC
>DATMZL010000761.1:0-2522 GCA_035607075.1 Polyangia bacterium | reverse complement strand
GTTGGTCAGACCGGCCCCGCGCAGCCAGCCGGTCACCTGCTCGGCGTCGGGCAGCTCGGTGACGTAGCGATCGACGGCGGTCAGGCGATTGTGCTTGCCGTTCTCGCGCAGCACCTCGCGGAACAGGTCGAGGAACTCGGTCCACGTCCCGCGCAACGGCGCCGTCACCAGCGCGATGCCACCGGGCGCGAGCGCGCGCGCGATCTCGCCGACGACGGCGCTCGGATCGGCCGCCGCGGCGGCGGCGAGGTTGGACACCGCCAGGTTGACGGAGCCGTCGTCGGCGGGCAGCGCGCCCGGCTCCGCCACGCGCAGGGTGATCGGCGCCCGCAAATCGTCGGTGGCCTCGATCTTCGCGCGGGCCTCGGCGACGAAGGGCTCGGCGTCGTCGAAGGCGGTCACGTGGCTCTTGTCGTCGAAGCGGCGCGACAGCTCGCGCGTGACCTGGCCGGTCGCGCATCCGATCTCGACGACGCGGGCACCGCTGGTCGGCCGGACGTGCCGCAGGAGCAGCGTCGCGAAGCGCCCCGCGTAGGCAGGCGATATCTCGTCGTCGTACAGCTTCGCGAGGCGCGCCTGCTTCTCGGCTGCCGCCGCCGCGCTCACGCCTTCGGCTCCGGCTTCGACTGGCCAGGCGGCTTCCAGCCGCGCACGGGACCGAGGGGCCGGCGGCTGCCCTGGTAAAGGCCCGCGACGTACCGGCAGGCGAGCAGGTAGAGCGCGGACGAGATCCGGTTCAGCGCGTGCGCGAGATCGGCGCGCGCGGGCGGCGCCGTCACCGCCCCGCGCGTCGGCGGGAACGCGGCCGTGACTGCCAGCTCGGCCTCGCGCGCGATCCCGCGCGCCAGCGACAGCTTCGCGACCACCGGGCCCTGGCGAACGTCGGGGTACATGAACGGCACGCCGTAGAGCTCGTAGGTGTGGTGGGTCGCGTCGCGCAGCTCGTCCGAGCCCATGCCGAACAGACGCGGCGGCGGTACCTCGCGGCCCGTCACCTCGGCGCCGACGAGCGCCCGCGCCAGCTCGAGGATCTCGCCGAGCTCGCCGACCAGCGCGCGCGCCCCGTCGGAGTCGGCGGCGACCTGCGCGTCGAGCACCGCCGACTGCAACAGATCCAGCTTGCCGCGCGCGGCGATGCGCGGGTGCGTCTTGGGCACCAGCGACGCATCGTCGACGAGGTGGGTCAGGTGATCGGGCTTCTCGGCAAAGCGCTCGCCGGTCGCGAGCGCCTGAAACCGCCCGGCAGCGCCGCCGTCGGCAGCGGCGGCTCGGGCCGGCGGGCGCGGCGTGCTCTCGCCCGCGCCGCGGGTCGAACGACGCGCCAGCGGCGCCGCGCATACGTCGACGATCGCAGCGGTGAAGGCGCGCGCGGCGGCCTCGCAGGCGGGGAGATCGCCCGCCAGGTACGCGCCGCCGAAGTTGGTCTCCGACGGTGGCCCGAACCACTTCGCGATCTGCGCGCGTCCCGCCTTGCAGGCCGCGTCCAGGCCGACGACCGACTCCAGCGGCGGCGCGATCAGGTACGCGAGCGGACTGCCGACCGCAATGTCGGCGAGCGGGGCGAGGTAGCGCCCCACCGAGGCGATGACGTGCGGGAAAAACGCGACGGGGCGATCGGGATCCTCCGCGGTGGCGGCCGCGTAGAACCAGGCCTCGGTCTCCAGATAGGCGAGGCAGGCGTCGAGCGCCGCGTCGATCTCCGCGGGATCGCGGGCGGCGTAGACGCCGATGCACTCGCCCGAGAACGGGCCCGACGGATAGTTCGCGCCCGCGTAGAAGGACTTCGCGTAGACGACGTCGGCCGGCGAGGCCTTGGTCCCTTGATCCAGCGCCGCGTACAGCGCGTCGTCGGACGTCGCCGTGATGATCCCCAGCGCGCGGCGCCCGGCGGGCAGGCCGAAGGCGCGCGCGAGATCGTCGCTGGCGTCGGGGATTGTCCGCACCGCCAGCGCGCGCGGCTTCAGGGGCGGAAGATCGACCTTCATGGGGATCATCGCGCCGCCAGCACGACGCCGGACTTCTTCTCGCGCAGGATGCGTTCGATCGCCGCCGCGACGTCGCCCGCCGCATCGGCAGGCGCGCGCCCGCGCGGGTTGATGTTCGAGATCACCTCGCGGTCCGCGTCGGTCGCGCCCGCGGCCGGTTGGTAGATGTAGTAGGCCGACATCGAATCGGCGAAGCCGAGGCCGGGGCGTTCGCCGCACACGAACAGCGCCGCCTGGGCGCCCACCAGACGCGCGATCTCGTCCATGATCTTCACGCGCGAATGCCGCACGAAGAACGGCGGCGCGTGGCCGATGCCGCGCGTGGCCAGCGCGCGCTCGAGCGCGCCGTGAAATTCCGCGAGGTGCTGGTTCAGCGCGGCGGCGGACAGTCCGTCGCCGTAGATCACGACCAACGTCGGCGCGCGGCCGATGCGCTTCGTCAGCTCCGCGCGGCCCTCGTCGGAGAGCGTGCGGCCGAGATCGGGGCGCTGCAGGAACGTCGCCTTGTCGGGCGCGCGCGACGCGACCTCGAACATG
>DATMZL010000356.1:0-8554 GCA_035607075.1 Polyangia bacterium | reverse complement strand
GACCTTTACCTTCGCTGGCACGGGCGTTCGCGGCTGTCCGACGTGCTGGCGCTGTCCACGACGGGCGAGGAGTACGCCACGGCACCCGCCGAGCTGGCGCGCTTCCACGACCCGGCCTGGGCGCTGCCCTTCATCCAACGCCTGTGCGAGCAGGAGCGGACGCTGCTCGCGCGTTTGCAGCAGATCGAGCTATCCGCCGTGCGCCTGTTCGGCCTGTTTCCCGTCGAGGGGACGGCGGCCGATCTGGTGGATCTGTTCCACGTCGTCGGCACCGCGGGCGCCGCGGACGTCATCGACTTTTCGCTGCAGTTGATGCCGTCGTTGCTGGAGACCAAGCGCCGGCCGGGCGCGCAGCGCTTCTCGATCGACGGCTTCGCGTCGGTCGAGCGACGCGGCAACGTCGACGCGCTGCTGCCCAGCGAGCTGGCGCACGACGATGACGTGTTCGTCCTCAAGGCGCTGTCGGACGATCTGCTGTACTACGGCCACGAGCGGCAGAACGAGGTGACGCGCCCGCTGCATTACATCCTCGTCGACGGCAGCGCGTCCATGCGCGGCGCGCGCGAGGTGTTCGCGCGCGGGCTGGCGCTGGCGCTGGCGAAGAAGCTGTCGCTGGTCGGCGGTAGCAACGCCGACGTCTGGGTTCGCTTCTTCGACAGCCGCCTGCACCCGCGCATCGATCTCGGGCGCTCGGCGCGCCGCGACCTGCCGCGGCTGCTCAGCTTCCGTTCGCAGCGCGGCCGGAACTACGCGCGCGTTTTCGCGGACCTCGCTGTCGAGGTCGGCCGCCTCGTACGCGACGAGGGCCGCGAAGTTGCGATCACGTTCATCACGCACGGCACCTGTCAGATCCCGATCGCGACCGTGAAGACGCTGGCGGCGCAGGCGCGGCTGTTCGGCATCTTCGTGCTGCCGTCGGGGCCGATAGACCTCGATTACGTGCCGCTTCTCCACAAGAGCCAGGTCGTGACGTCGGAGTCGCTCGCGCGCACGGCCGACAAGCGACGGCGGGCGCTGGAGATCGTCGAGGAAGCTGCGAGCGCGTAGTGCCGACGCCGGAGCAGATACAGACCCGCCAGTGGGCGGAGCAGGCGATGCGCAAGGGGCGCGCGCGTGAGGCGCTGGCGTTGTACCGCGAGCTGCTCAAGCACGAGAAGACAGAGGGCCGTCACTACGAGGCGTGGCTCGACGGTACGGCGGCGGCGTATCTCGCGCTGGGGCGCGGGCGGGAGGCCGGCTACGTGATGCTGGCGTTGGGCCGTTACGGGGATGCGCAACGGCACTTTCCCGTGAAGGAGCGGCCGCTCGAGTGGGCGTTCTGCGCCGCGCGCATGGGCCGGCGCGGCGAGGCGGCGCGGGTGTTCTCCGAGACCGGTCACCCGGCGCTGGCGGCGATCGAGCTGGAGACGGCGGGCGCCGCGGCGGCGGCGCGGCTGGAATGGGAGCGCGTGCTCCGCGACGAACGGCTGTCCGGCCGGCCCTACGAGACCGCGCTCGCGCACTTCAACCTGGGAGAAGCGCTGCTGCGCATCGGCGATCGCGCGGGCGGGTTGCGCGAGCTCGGGGCGGCGGGGCGGATGCTGGAGGTCGTCGCCGACGACTTCGAGACGGCCGGCGAGACCGAGCGCGCGTTCGACTGCTACAGCGTGCTCCTGCAGCTGGGCAAGGGGATGGGGTCGTTCGAGACGGTGGCCGAGGGCTACCTCAACATGATCCGCATCATCATCGACTCGGACAACGTGCGGACCGTGCAGTACTACGACGACTTCATCGCCTTCGCCGTCGAGAACAAGGAGCTCTACGCGGCGGCGATGGCAGCGCGCGAGGTGGCCGAGCACAGCTTGCGGGTGGGGCTGGTGTGGGACCGTCACTATCTCGAGCGCGCCGCGCAGCTCTGGGTGGAGACGGCGCACGCGAATCAGGCGGCGAACGGGCCGATCGATCTGTCCGCGAACGCGTTCCTCGCGGCGATCGACGCCGCGACCTCGCTGGGCGATCTGGCGGTGGCCGGGCAGATCTACGGCGAGCTCGCCGAGCTGCCGCTCGCCGAGGCGCGCCGGCGGCGCTACCGATCGCTGGCGCGGCGCTACGAGGCGGAACCCAGTCGCCGGCTCCCCGCGCCGGCGTTTCCGGCGGTGCTGCGGCGCCACGACAGTTACAAGGACATCTGGCGTGACGACCTGGTCGAATGGGAGCTGGACGGCGAGCCAGTCGCCGTGCTGGCCCGGCTGATCGCCGAGAAGTCCGATCGCCCGATCTTCACGCGGCCCGGGCTGCGCGCCTTGTTGAAGTTCTCGGACGCGGGGTATTCCCCGGCGGAACCGAGCGCGGTCGCGGACGCCGCCGAGGCGGTCGGCCACGTGCTCGCCTACGAGGTCCTGCGGCCGCTCGAACGCTTGTTCGAGCACGAGGCGCCTCAGGTGCGCGCCGCGGTCATGCGGGGCGCGGCGCGCGTGCTGACGCCGCGGACGTTCGATTTGGTGCGCAAGGCGCTTGTCGATCCGGCGCCGCCCGTGGTCGACGCGGCCCTGCAGCTGCTGCGGACCACCGACTTCGTGGCGGCGCTGCCGTCGCTGGCGCGGATCTTCCGCGACGCGAGCGACGAGCGCGTTCGGCTGGCCGCGCTCGACGGCATCGGCATCAGCAAGGATCCGCAGGGCGCGGCGCGGGTCCTGCTGGACGCCGCGCGCCAGGAGACGGGCGCGGTCCAGAAGAACGCCGAGGCGAAGCTGGAGAAGCTGGTGAGCACGGGCAGCGACGAGGTCGCCACGCTCCTCCGTCAGGCGCGCGACGCGGAGGAGGGCGCGCGGCGCGACGCGCTCGACCGCGTGCTCAGGGCCGGCGCACGCGCGTAAACGTCAGGGCTTGCCCTTGCCGCGCAGCGCGAACGCGGCCAGCAGGCCGATCAGGATCAGCCCCAGCGTCACGATGCCGCCGCGGTCCAGCATCCCGCCGTTGCGCGCCCAGAGGACGATCATCAGGAGCGCCGCCCCGATGACCAGCCAGCGCAGGTTGCGCTGCGACGCCTGCAGACGTGCGATCTGCTCGCGGCGGACGCGCTGCAGCTCTTCCTTCACCCACTCGACGTCGATCGGCTCGCCCCGCTTCTGCCGCTCCATCTGCTCTTCCAGATAGGCCTTACGGTCATTTCGATCGGGGGGACCGCCCGGCGGCGCGGACGCGGCGCTGCTCGTCGCGCGTGATCCGGCCGCCTCTGCGTCCCCCCGCGCCCCCGCGGCTCGGACCGGCGAAGCCGGATCCTCGCCGCCATCGTTCTCGCTTGAACCTCGATCACCCATGCCCGGGAAATATAACGCCTACGGCGAGACCCCGCGGGCGGCGTCGTCGCTCACCGTCGCTGCGATACGGCGCGCGAGTCCGGCGTCGTCGAGGCGCAGGCCGAGCTCTCGATTCCGATCCAGCGACGTCGGCGAGAAGTTCGCCGATCCGAGGTAGACGAACCGCCCGTCGGCCACCACGACCTTGGCGTGGATGCCCGGGTCGGTCACGGCGCGCACGGTGACGCCGGCGGCCGCCAGCATCGGGAACGCGCTGCCCGCGTCGGGTGGCCCCGGCCAGGCCAGCGTTACCGCGACGCCGCGCGCCCGCGCGGCCAGCAGCGCGCCCACGATCGCGGGGTCGGTCAGCTCCTCGGTCTCGATGGCGAGCGACAGCCCGGCCCGATCGATCAGGCCCGTGAGCGCGGCGCGGCTCGTGTCGGGCGACGTCACCAGGCGTCCGGCGGCGCGGGCGGTTGCGCCCGTCTCGTCGGCGGTGAACAGCGCTTCAGCCGCCGCCACATCGTCGCCGTCGTCGTCGGCGGCCGCATACTCGCGGTTGCCCGCCAGCCCGGCCGCTGTGAGGTTCAGGGTCATGACGACCAGCCGCGCGTGGTCGACGATCAAGACCTTCGCGTGCGTGTAGGTGAAGCGCGGCGTCGACCAGCGGACCGTCGCGCCGGCGGCGGTGAGCTCGGCGAAGGCCGGCTGGTTCGCGTCCTCGTTCAGGTACGGCGCCGGTTCCAGGATCACGCGCACGTCGCAGCCGGCGCGGGCGCGGTCGGCGAGGGCGGCGACGGCGCGCGCGTCGGTGAGCAGGTACATCTCCATCCACACGCTGGACCGAGCCCCCGCGATCAGATCGACGATCGCCGCCGGGCCGGCGTCAGGCTCGACGAGCAGCGCGACGGGCCCGCCGGCGTTCACGGGCACGGCGGGTGGTCCCAGCCCGCACGCGGGCAGCGCGTGCGCGAGCGTCAGCGCGAGAAGGATGCGACCCGTGACCGGCACGCCCGCTTATCGGCGCGCCGGCCCGGAAGGTGCGCGCTAATTACACTGGCTGAGGACGACGGTCACGTTGGTGCCGCCGTTGATGCCAAGGCTGGAGCCGTTGGCGGCGTTGCAGGTCGGGCCCTTGGTGACCGTCTGCGCCGTCGTCGCGCAGTTGACCTGCGTCCCGCCGCCGCCGCCGAACACCATGAAGTTGCCGGCCGCGTTCAGCGTGCCGCCGCCGCCCGTGTTGACGCACAGGCCGGCCTCCTGGTTGCGGCCGAGGACGCTGGTCGGCGTCTGCAGGTAGTTGTGGCCGTAGTCGGGCGAGCCGCCGCCCACGCCGAGGTCGATCCCCGACACGGCCAGCCCCGCCGCGCCGCCACCGCCGCCGATGAGGCGGATGCCGTCGCGGACGTTGGCGCCGAAGACGCTGTTGCGCACCTTCACCTGCGACCCGCCGGCGATGCGCGCGCCGTCGGTGTCGTTGTTCCACGCCACCAGGCCGTTGATGTTGTTGGTCGCAAGCCCCATCGCGCCCGGCGTCTGATGGATGAACACGCCGGCGAGCCCGTGGTTCTGGCTGACGACGACGGTGCCGTTGCCGGTCGGGCCGATCGGGGCGGTCGAAGAAATCGCCGCGACGCCGGTGATGTTCACCGACCCGAGCGCGCTGACCTCGATGCCGAATTGCGTGTTGCCGTTGAACGTCGTCGGCGTGCTGCCGCTGGGAGCGTTGATGTTGGCCACGCCGCCCGAGACGTTGAGGCCGTTGTGGATGTTGCCGGTGACACCCGCGTTCGTCACGACCACGCCCGCGCCGATGTTCAGCGTTCCACCCGACACGTTGATGCCGTGCGACCGGGTGTTCCGGATCGTCAGGTTCGACACGGAGCTGCTGCCGCCGGTCACGCTGATCGCATAGCCCGAGGTGTTCCCGTTTCCGTCGATGATGAGCGGCGCTGCGGCGTCGCCGGTGACGCCCGAGCCGGTGCCGGCGAGGACGAACCCAGCGTTGACGTTCGGGGCGGCCTGGCTCGCCGCGGCCGGGAGGATGATCGTGATCGGCCCGCCGGTCGTCGTCACGGTGACGTTCGGCTGGACCGGGATGGGCAGCGTCTCGCTGGTCGCGAGCCCGCGCGGCGTGGTACCCGCGCCGACGATGACGACCTTCGTGCCGGCGCCGGCGACCGTGCCGATCACCTGCATCGCGCGCGTGATCGTCCGGAAGCTGCAAGCCGCGACGGCGGCGCCGCCCGACTTTCCGCTGCCGGTCGCCGCGGTGTCGTTGCCGTTCACCGGGTCGACGAAGTAGGTGTTGCCGGCGATCGCGTCGCAGCGCGAGCAGGTGTTGCCCGTGCAGGCGTAGCCCACGCCGAAGTTCGGGTTGTTCGCGCAGTCGGTGTTGCTGCAGCAGTTCCCGGCGACGCACGCGCCGCTGCAGCAGAAGTCCGCGCCGTTGGCGCTGCAGGGGGTGCTGTTGTTCGCGCAGGCGGCGCTCACGCACTTGCCCTGGTTCGGTCCCGCCGCCGTGCTGCAGATGGTGGTGTTGCCGTAGAACGGATCGCTCGTGCACTGCGTGTCGTTGGCGCAGGCGCCGCAGACCAGCGGCGCGGCCACGCCGCAGATGCGTCCCGCGTTCGCCGCCGTGCAGTCGTTGCTGATGGCGTGGCAGTTACCGACCTGGCAGTTGCCCTGGTAGCAGATGTTGCCCGCGCCGTAACGACCGTCGCTGGTGCAGTTCGCATCGGTGCTGCAGGCGCCGCAGGTGTGCGGGGTCGTGAGGCCACAGAGCTGTCCCGTCGGGCAGTCGGTCGACGTGTCGTGGCAGTCGCCCGTGGTGCAGGCGTTGGCGAGGCAGATCGTCCCGCTGCCGTACCGCGTGTCGTTGTGGCAGTCGGTGTCGGAAGCGCCACAGCCGCCGCAGGTATGCGCGGTCGTGATGCCGCAGAGCTGGCCGGGATTGCAGTCGGCGGAGGTGTCGTGGCAGTTGCCCGGGACGCACTGCGCGTTGCTGCCGGTGCCCAGGCAGATGTGCATCGGCCCGAAGCTCACGGTGTCGGCGACGCACTGGGCGTCGCTGGTGCAGGCGACGCAGCTGTGGCTGACGCACAGCTGGTTGTTGCCGCACTCGGCGGAGCTGTTGCAATTGCCGGACACGCACGCGCCGGTCGAGCAGACGTGGTTCGCGCCGTAGGCGTTCGTGCAGTCGGCGTTGGTCGCGCAATTCGCGCAGTTGAAGTTGCTGCAGATCTGCGCGCTGTTGTTGCAGTCGGCGGCGACGTGGCAGTTGCCGGTGACGCAGGCGTTGTTCTGGCAGATGTGGTTCGGGCCGTAGTTGGCCGCATCGCTGCACTGGGTGTCACCGCTGCAGCTCTCGCAGGCGTGCGTTGCGAGGTTGCAGACCTGACCGTTGGCGCAGTTTGCGGTCGTATGGCAGTTACCGACCACGCAGACGTTGCTGATGCAGATGCGGGCGCCCTGGTACTCCGTACCGCACTGCGCGTCGGCCGTGCAACCCTCGCAGAACAGCGAGCTGGTGTTGCAGACCTGGCTGGTCGAGGTGCAGTCGCCCGCCGCGCGGCAGTTACCCGGGATGCAGGCGCCGGCGTTGTTGCACAGGTGATCCGTGCCGTAGCCCGACACGCACTGACCGTCGGTGGTGCAGTTGGCGCAGGTGTTGTTGGCGCAGATCTGGCCGCCGCTGCAGTTGGTGGCGAGGCGGCAGTTCCCCGTCGTGCAGCCGCCGGAGAGGCAGAGCTGGTTGGTGCCGCACTGCGAATCCTGCGTGCAATCCGAGCAGGTGTTGCTGAGGCAGATCTTGCCCCCGCTGCAGTCGCCGTTGACGTGGCAATCGCCGGTGACGCAGGTCGCGCTGGCGCCGCTGCCAACGCAGATCTTGCCGGTGCCGCACTGGCCGTCGGTGGTGCAGGGCGCGCAGACGTGGCTGGCGCTGCAGACCTGCCCGCCCGTCGTGCACTCGCTGTTGTCGTGACACGTTCCCATCACGCAGCTGTTGGAGACGCAGATGTAGCCGTTGCCGAAAGCGGTCACGCATGCGGCGTCGCTGCCGTTGCAGCTCACGCACTGCATGCTGGCGTTGCAGATCTGGCCGGTCGCGCAGTCGTTGTTGGCGCGGCAGGCGCCCGCGACGCAGGTGGCGCTCTGACATAGGTAGTTGTTGCCGTAGCCGGCGATGCATTCGGCGTCGCCCGTGCAGCTGGCGCAGAAGTGCGTCGTCTGGTTGCAGAGCTTGCCGTTGCACTCGCTGTTCTGGTGGCAGTCGCCGGCGACGCAGGTGGCGCTGTCGCCGGTGCCCAGGCAGATGTGGCCGCTGCCGTAGGCGGTCTGGCAACTCGAGTCAGCCGCGCAGTTCGTGCACGAGCCGTTCGCGCAGACGCCGCTGATGACGCTGGCGCCCCCCGAACCTGTCGGGCCGATCAGCGTGCAGCTCGCCCCGTTCGTGCACGCCGCCGATCCACCGGTTCCGGCCGCGCCGCCACCCGTCCCGCCGGTCCCGACCGTTCCGCCGGTCGCGCCGCCGGTCCCGCCGGTCCCGACCGTTCCGCCGGTCGCACCGCCGGTGCCCGCCGCCGATCCGCCGCTGCCGCCCGTACCTGCGGCCGATCCGCCGGTGCCGGCCATCGAGCCGCCGGTCGCGCCCGCGCTGCCGCCGGTGCCGCCGCGGCCTGCCGCGCCGCCGCCGGTGCCGGCCATCGATCCGCCGCTGCCGCCGGTCGCGCCCGCGCTGCCGCCGGTGCCACCGCGGCCTGCCATCGAGCCAGCCATGCCGCCGCCGGTGCCGGCCGTCGAGCCGCCGGTCGCGCCCGCGCTGCCGCCCGTGCCGCTCGTCGAGCCGCCGTTGCCGCCGCGGCCCGCGTTGCCGGCAGCGTCGCCGCCGTCAGTCTTCCCGTCAGGACCGCCGTCTTTCGGACCCGCGTTACTTCCGCCGCCGCAGCCCCAGAGCGCGAGGGCGGCAGCCGTGATCACAGCAAGCGGAGTCGAGCGAAGTGACGGGCGCAGTGGGCGGATCATCGAAAAAACTCCTGGCGCGGGGTTGGAAAAATCCGTGCCACATCATCGATGCGCCATCCCAGAAAACAAAGAAGTCACTGATACCACTCGCGCATTTTTGGACGCCGAAGTCCCACATTCACCCCTGGCGAACGACATGATTCCGCAGTTCCGCCTTCGCGGCGCGTGTCGATCAGGTGGCGAAGGTGCCGGCGGTCACGCGGCGCGCTCGATGAGCCCGGCGGCGCCCATGCCGCCGCCGACGCACATCG
>DATMZL010000513.1:0-4474 GCA_035607075.1 Polyangia bacterium | reverse complement strand
CAGGTCCTCGCGCGCTTGTCGCCCACCGACGGAAGCATGACGGTGATGAGCAGCGCGTTGCCGCCGTGGACGCCGTCGACGATGGTGCCGGCGGTTCCAAGCAACGACCCGATCGCCGACGCATGTGGGACGCTTTCGCTGCAGCCGTGCCCGCTGTTCCGGGTGCTGGGGTGCAGCGACACGACGCCCGTCTGTCCGGAGACGGGTGAACGCCCTTGCGCGATCGTGTTCGCGCGCGAGGTGGCCGGGACGGAGCCCGCGGCGTTCGCGCCCGCGATCTTCGACGTCAACGCCGGGGCGATGATCCCCATCGGGGGAAGCATCTCGCCGAGCGACGGCGGCTTCCACCGCTCGCCCGACGGCAGGCGGGTCGCGTGGACCGACGGGTCCTTCGTGCACATCTGGGATTCGTGCGCGCGGCGCACGTTCGGTTGCGAGGTTGCGTCCCCGCTGCCCGCCTTCATTTTGAGCGACTCCTGGAGCCCGGACGGCAGCGCGCTGGTGGCCGGAGCGGATGGAGCCAGTCTGCTGGTTATGTCGGCCGCCGACGGGGGCTGCGTCTCGAATGTCACCGAAGGATGGGGGGACGTCTTCTTCAGCCCGCACGGCGAGAAGATGGGCTGGATCAACTTGCCCTCGATGCCGCCGGACAGCACGGTCTGGATCGCCGACGGTCGGGGACAGAGTCCGGCGCCGCTGGCCGGCAGCTACGTCACCAACGCCGGCTTCTCCGACGATGTTCGGTTCGTGTTCGTCGAACGCCTCCGCGACGTGACGGTGTCGCTCGGTGTCGTCGATCTCGCTGCGGCGGCACCGGCCGAACGGCCGCTGGCATCGTCGACGACGTACTACCTCACTGTCGGCGCGCGCCGCCTGCTCGCGCTCACCCACTTCAACAGCCAGGATCAATCGGGACGGATCGAGCTCTTCGACCTCGCGCTGCAAACGTCGACCGTGCTTGCTGAGTCGGTGACCGAGGTGGCCGCGGCGGGGTCCGTCGACGACGCGGTGGACATCGCTTATGTGGTCCGCTCGCGCGTGCCGTCGTCTTCAGACGGACTGTGGCTCGCGACGCTGCCGCCGGCCGGCGCGCCAAGATGAGAACGTCGCGAACGTCGCGGTCGCGCGCATTCGTCGTCGTCCCGATCGTCCTCGCCGCCGCGCTCGCGCCCGCGCACGCCCACGATCCGTTCGAGATCACCACCGACGCGCACGTCAACGGCGATCGCCTCGGCCTGCACACGACGATGTCGCTCCTGACCGCCGCGCGCGTCTGCTTCACGGGCGCAGGCGCGCGCAAGACCATCGCCGTCCCGGAGCTGTCGGCGCTGTGGCCGGCGCTGGACGACTGCGCGCGGCGCTTCTACCGCGTCACCAGCGGCGGCGCGGCGTTGCCCGTGCTCGACGCGCACCTGGACGTCACCGTCGAGAACGATCTCGACATCCGCCTTTCGTACCCGCGGCCGGCGCGCTCGCCGCTGGTGTTCGAGGCCGTCACGCTGCAGCGGCTGGCGGGCCGCGCGATGGCGGGCGTCGTGCTGACCGCCACCGGCGCGCGCACGTTCCTGGGCCAGAAGGTGCTGCGCCCCGACGACACCGTGTTCGAGGTTCCGATCACCGCCGAGGCGGAAGTCGCGGGGACGCCGCCGCTGCCCGGTTTCCGCGCCTACGCCCGCCTGGGCGTCGAGCACATCCTGACCGGCGCCGACCACCTGCTGTTCCTGCTCGGCCTGCTGGTCGTCTGCCGCCGCTTTCGCACCGTCGCGGGCATCGTCACATGCTTCACCGTCGCGCATTCGATTACGCTGGCGCTCGCGGCGCTGAACGTCGTGACGCTGGGGAGCCGCGTGGTGGAACCGCTGATCGCCGCGACGATCGTCGCTGTCGGCGTCGAGAACCTGGTGCGCGGCGACGAGCCGCGCGGGCGGTGGTTGCTGGCGCTCGCGTTCGGGCTGGTGCACGGGCTGGGTTTCGCGACCGCCCTCAAGGAAACGGGACTCGGCGCCGCCGGGGCGTCGATCGTCGGCCCGCTTGTCGCGTTCAACCTCGGCGTCGAGATCGGCCAGCTCGCCGTGGCGGCGCCGCTGCTGCTTCTCCTCTGGAAGCTGCGCGGGCTGCCCCGGTTCGCGCGCCACGGCGCGCGCGCGATTTCCTTGATCGTCGCCGCCGTCGGACTCGCCTGGCTCCTGCAACGACTTGTGCGGTGATGTCGCAATAGGGGATTCGATTACCTCGACAAGCGACGCACCGTTCCCATGTTCGCGCCCGCGTACGAAACGCAACCTACAAAAGGGGGCTGACCATGGCTGCGACCGCGACCGAGTTGAGACGGATCTATTCCTACTTGCTGGGCGAGCACGATCATCCCGACCGACTACCGGCGCTGCAGGACGCGCTGGGCGCGGTCCGGCGCGACGATGCGAGCACGCGCACGCACGCAGACCGCCTGCTGACGATCGCCAACGGCGGGGTCAACCCGGAGCTGACGCACACGCAGCTGGAATGCCTGCGCGTCGTGCTGTCGCAGAAGGACTTCGCGCCCATCGTGCCGACCGTCGCCGCCAGCGAGGGGACGTCGACCTCCCTGGTGGATCTGTACAAGCGCCTGTTCTCGGAACCGGATCTGGGACATCTGCGCGCGTTGCAGCGGGCGGTGTTCGAGTACGACAAGCTGGGGACGGAGCCGAAGCGTCGCGCCGTGCTGGACCTGCTGCGCGAGCTGAGCCCGAAAGGGAACTGGAGCGACGCGCACGTCGGCGCGCTGGATGCGCTCCTCGTCCGCGACATCACCTTCAAGCACGTCTCGCCCTTCCAGGTGACCGGTGACTACTGGTGAGATGAGCGCGGCGGCGCCGCGCGAATCACACCTGCCGTCGCTGCCGGGGGCGCCGTCGATCGAGGACTCGTATCGCGAGCTGGTCGACACACTTCCGGTCGCGCTGCGCAAGCTGGCGGAGCGGTTGCCCTGGCGGCTGGGCCTGACGACGTCGCCGGACGGCCGGTGGAGCGACTTCGTCGGGCTCCACCCGAACCGGGCGCTTCCCCTCTACGCTGCGCAGGCGGAGAACGGCGGGCTGGGGGTGCCCCGGCTCGACCTGTTTCGCTACCTGCGCGCGCACCACATCGGCGGGTTCACCTGGTTGCTGCACGATCGACTGGAGGACGGGCAAGTCGCCGATCCCGAGGACGATCTGTACGAGCTGGCGGACCTGTTCGATCGGCGGTGGCGCGAGTCGTTGGCGGTCGCGACCGGTGACAGCGGGCTGTCAGACCAGCTGTGCCGGCGCGGCGCCGCGCGCTGGCGTCGCGGGACGGGGGCGGAGAACCGGCTGCTCGGGGCCCGCGCTGTGCGCGCGCCGATCTACGCGGCGATCGTACGGGAGAAGCTGAGCTGGATCGGCGTGCCGTCGCAGGCGTTGCTGCTGGTCGACGGGAATCCGCGGCGGGCGATGCCGTTCCTGCACGCGCACGATCTGTTCCTGCTCGGCCTGCAGGCGGTCGACGACGTGGTCGACGCGAACCAGGATCGCGCCCTTCGCGGCGGCGACGTTCCGAGCGCGCTTTGCTGCTCGCCCGGCGCGCTGGTGCGCGTCGCGCCCAAGCTGGTGCAGCGCGCGGCCGCGGTCGCTGCGGCGAGCGGCTTCACCTGGTTCGCCGACTGGCTGCAGGCGTTCGGCGATGCGATGGTCTCGTGGCGCCTCGGCGAAGATCGGCTGGGCGACGAGCTGGATGCGATCGGCATCGCGGGGGAGATCGAGGAGGCGGTGCTGAGCGCGGCGGACACTCCGGTCCGGACGCCGACGCCGGCACGCGCCTTCGCCGCACCCGCCTGAGAGCGTAGATGAATCGCGTGGGGAGCCGGCGAGCTTTGCTCGCCGCGCACCATCGTGGGAGGGTTCGGGAACCCTCCCAGGGTTCCCGATGAACTACGAACGGGAGCTCGAGTGGAACGAGCCCCCGTCGCTTTCCGAGCGTCGCTACGCGCGGTGGGCCGTGGTGCGTGCAGCGGGCGCGCCGGCCGCATCGTGGTGGCCGCTGGCGCGCCTCGGCGCGGTCGATCTCTACCTGGCGCCGCCCGGCAGCGAGCACGACGCGCCCGCGCGCTCCGTGACGCCGCTGATCGCGCGCAAGCGCGGCCGGCGCGGCAGCGGCGACTACGCGGGCGTCGACGGCGACGTCCAGACCGGCGCGCACGACGCCGCGAATCCTGACGAACTGCGCGCCGGGCCCGACGAGATCGATCAGCTGCGATCCGCTGAAGCCGTTTGCCCTCGCCCCGCGAAGCGGGGAGAGGGAAAGGGAGAGGGGCCCGTCGTCACCGCGGGCCCCCTCTCCCGCCGAGCCTTCGGCTCGTCGGCCTCTCCCCCTATCGGGGGCGAGGCGCAGATCTGCGTCTACGGACTCAGGGGGTGGCCATGAGGCTGCACACCGAGGTCGAACGCTTCGTGCGCGGCGAGCCGATCGCCGTCGAGGT
>DATMZL010000424.1:0-4151 GCA_035607075.1 Polyangia bacterium | reverse complement strand
AGCGGTAATTTTCGCATTTGGTAGTAGTGCCACGAATTTGTCGTCACGAATCGTGCGATGGCGGCGAGTATACGCTCGGTGTCGTCCTGGGTCTCGCCCGTTCTCTGAGCTGTCTGGCCGATCGCCCTGAATGGTGTCGTCGGACTTGGGGACGCAGACGCAGAAGCCCGCGGACGCCGCGCCGTGCTCGTCGCGGAAGGCGAGATCTTTCGGCGAGCCGCAAGGGCGACAGACGTCAATCCTGCACGCACCGCCGTGGGCCGGCAGCACGGAACCAGACGAACTCGCGGGCGAGTCTGCAAGACGGCCACATCTCGGCTTTCCGTTTCCCTTCCCGCGGGTTCAATCCCTGTCCCGCCTACACCCTGTTCGTCAAGGGGCGACGGTGATCGCGGCGTCGTCGAGATAGAGGTCCGGGCACTCGATCGTGTCGCAGGTCCCCACCTCTTGCTCGACGTGGACGTCGGCGTCGATCAGCGTGCAGCCGGCCGCCGCGTCCGCTGGCGGCAGAACGATCGTGCCTGACAGCGCCGTCCAGGTATTGGCCGGGACCGCCTTCTCGGTCACGATCGGCGGCGGAAAGACCTGCGCGCCGCCCAAGCAGGTGTACGACGGCTGCAGGACCAGGTCGTGACCGCTCGTGCCGTCGTGAAGGACGTGAAATGTGATGTTGTACTTGGCCGGACCGAGCGGCAGCGCATACCGCGGACCGCTGGTCGAGCTCGGACGGGCTGTCACGGCCAGGCTGTTCATTCCCCCGTTGGCTGGCACCGCCGTCGACACCGCGAGGCTCCCGCCATTCGCGGCGGTCCATCCGTCGGCGACGCCGGCCTCGAAGTTCGGATTGCCGATCAGGTTGTGGTCGTCGCCGACTTGAACGACGAGATCGTCCAGGTAGAGATCCGGCATCGCCACCGGCGTCCCCGCCCCCGACTGGTTGAGGTACAGCACAGCAGTCCTCACCACGCCCGGCGGCGTTGCGGTCGCGAGGCAGTCATCCGGCAGCGTTGACGTATCGACGGTCGCGGTGAACTGCGTCCAGGCGCCCATTGGCAACGGCATGCCGAAGCCCCCGTTCTGCACCGTCACGTACTGCGCGGCGGTGTTGCAGCTGATCTGGAGCTGCACGAGGCCGACCATGGATGGGTCGTCTTGTTGCATTGCCCACACGCTGATCGTGTACCGGCCGAGCCCGGTCGGAAGCCGGTAAGCCGGCCCCTGGTAAAGTTGCGTGCGGCCGCCGGCAACGACCGAGTTCATGCCAGCATGTGAGAAGCCCCCCGCGTCGGTGCTGCTGAGCCCGAACGTGCCCGCCCCACCAAAGCCGAACCAACCGATCGTCGTCCCGTACTCCGCGTTGCCGTTGCCCGCGATATTGCTCGGGCCGGCGACGCACACGCTGGCGCTGCAGAAGCCGTGCGGCGCGCACAGCGCGTCGCCGGCGCACGGACCCGTCGCGCAGGCGGCGTCCTGGCAGCGGTACCCGTCGCAGTCGTGTGACACGTTGGGGACGCACGAGCCCGAGCCGTCGCAGACAGACGACTCCACGATCGCCGAGCTGGCCGCGTTGCACGCGGGGGCTACGGCGCCGCAGACCAACCCCTGCGCGTAGAAGCGGCATGCACCGGACCCGTCGCAGGCGCCGTCCGTGCCGCAGCTCGCCGCCCCCTGGTCCTCGCACTGGTCTCGCGGATCGGTCCCGACGGGCACGGTGACGCAAGTGCCGACGTTGCCGGGCGCGGCGCAGGTGTAACAGGTAAAACCACAGGCCAGGTCGCAGCAGACCCCGCCGACGCAATTCCCGCTCGTGCACTGGTCCGCGCCGGTGCACGGGGTGCCGTTGTTGCTGTTGCTGTTGCTGTCGCCGGCGTCGGCCGCGTCCGTACCCGAGTCTTGTTCCGCGCCGCCGGCTCCCGTCCCTCCTAAGCTGCCACCCGACCCACTGTCGGCGCCGCCCATCCCGCCGGTTGGCGAGGCGCCGCCCGCTCCGGAAGCGCCGCCGGTTCCCGAGGCACCGCCGACGGCGCCCGAGCTCCCTCCCTTACCTTGGCGGCCGGCGCTGTCGTCGCCACAAGCCGCCAGCGTGAAGAAGATCGAGATGAGAGCGAAGAGGACCGCAAGCCGCTGCTGCCTATGCTGGCTCATATGACGTCCTATTCCCGCAACCTACCGCGCGAGATCGCAGGTCAAGAGCGAACCAGACCCCTAGGGGCTGTTGGATTTAACAATCATTGCGGCGTGCTGGAGTGCTTCCGAGCGGTACCTCGACCGTTCGGAACCGCAGTATTTATCGGCCATTGAACAACGATGCAATGAAGCAAACTGCGATTTGCCATCGTTGCGGCCCTATTGATACGATTTCACAAATCGCGGATCGCTTCGTTGAGGTAGGCCGTCCCGCCCACGATTTCGGACATCCGAGCTCAACGATCGCGATGCGACCGTCGGTCTCGCTCAGCCGTCCGCGCGCCCGCGCGCCGCTATTCGGCGACGGAATGCTGGGCGGCCTGCTGCCTGGCCAGCGCCGCGGACGACGGCCCGATCGAGAGCAATCCGCCGCCGCTGATCAGCTTCAGCAGCAATCCGGCCAGCAGCATCGTGGACGCGCCGGCGACGAACGCGCCCGCGACCCGCCGCCGCATTCGCTGGCGCTCCACCCGCTCGATTCGATCTCGCTCCAGCCGCTGCAGCAGCTCGTCGCGGAGCCGTCGTCGTCGCTCCGGCGAGAGCGTCAGCGCGGGCGCGCTCTTCGCCAGCTCGATCAACCGCTTGACGCTCTCCCAACCCTCGTCGTGTTCCAGATTGTCGCCGGTCTCCACGTTCCTGCTCCTCCCGGTCGATGATGCAGCGCCGCGCGTTTCCGTCGAGTTTCGAAGACGCGAAAACTAGGTGCCTACCTCGGCCTTTCGCGCCGAAATCTTGAGCGGCTGCGCGTTACACAAAATTGACCATGGCGTCGTTGATGTCGGACGTGCCCACCGATACCGTTTCGCTCAGGGGGCTGTGCTGGTCGGAAAGAACGAAATGATCTGCGTCGCCGCGCAGGGAGCGCGCAGGTCTCCTGGCACGCCAAGCCCGTGACCGGCCACCGCCGCCGCTGAGGAGATCAGCGCACGCCGGCGCGGCGCGTGCGGCGGCGCCGGCTCGAAAGCACGATAGCCGCCACCGCGAGCATTCCGAAAAGCTGCAGGATTTCACCTGAGCGGACGGCCGTCGCCGTCTCGCAGGAGCAACCGGAGCCGCCTCCGCTACTGCCCGGCCCGCCGCCCGCGCCGCCCGTGGGATTACCGCCCGTGGCACCGCTGCTGCCGCCGGCGCCGCTGCCGCCATTGCTGGAGCCGCCCATGCCGCTCGCTGTGCCGCCGGAGCCGACCGTGCCGCCCGCGCCGGCGCTGGCGCCGCCGGCGCCGGTGCCACCGCTCACCCCGCCGGTCGATCCACCCCCGCCACCGCCGCCGCCCGCGGCAGCGCCGCCGCCACCACCCGATCCGCCCGTCGACGACCCGCCGGCGCCGCCGGTGCTCGCCCCGCCACCGCCCGCTGCTCCACCACGGCCGCCCGCCCCGCCGGACGAGCCACCGGTGCCTCCGCTACCACCATTTCCGCCCGTGCCGGTGCTGACGCTGCTGGTGGAGATCTTGAAGGTGCCGCTGACGGATCGGGAGGCGACATAGACGTTGAGGAGCTTGTTCGTCGCGTCCCAGACCGCGCCGTCCTTCCCGGCCGGAATGCTGGCTTGGCTGGCATACGGCGCGATGGCGGTGCCGTTGATGTACAGCGACGCCGCCGCGGTCAGCCCGTGATAGACGACCTGATAGACGCGACTGGAAGGCGCTGCGGCGTAGGTCCCTTGCGCCGCTCCAACTTGCACGCCGAGATCCTGCTGCGTGTATCGGAGCTCGGTCACGCGGAGCTCGTTCTTCGTCCGGAACTTCTCACTCACCCCGTCGTCCTCGTAGAGCTGGAAGACACCGTCCGCGCCCGTGTACGCGTGGACGACCAGGTTGTCGGCCGCGATGAAGAAGGTGGACTTCGCGAACGGCGCCGTCGGGATGATCGCGCCCTCACGCACGAAGACCGGCACCACGCCGGTCGCCGCCGCGACGCTGGTGGTCGTGTTTCCGGTGACCTTCTTGTCGTCCCAGAAGTAG
>DATMZL010000365.1:0-8330 GCA_035607075.1 Polyangia bacterium | reverse complement strand
GGGTTCCCGCTGAGCGCCTTGACGGTCAGGTAGGTGCCGCCGTCCTTGATCGAGACGACGTCGCCGCTCGAGGCCCACATGATGCCGCCGCTGGCGGCGTTGTTGAGCAGCCCGATCTGCGTCAGCGCGCCGGTGGCCGGATCGACGCGCACGTACTTGTCGTCGGCGTAGCCGACCAGCGCCTCGGCGTTCGCGAGCAACGTCCCTTCCGGCACGTAGGTCAACGACGTGAGTAGGTTCGGACCGCGGCTCAAGACCGTGCAGCGCGCGTTGGTGGAATCGACGGAGACCAGCGCGCCGCCGAGCGCGTTGTTGAAAGAGATCGCGGCCGAGCCGGTCATCTTGCCGGTCTTGTCGATGGCGATGTCGACCATCGACCCCGTGCAGTCGAACGTCCCGACCATCGTGACCTGCTTCGAGATCGGCTCCAGCAGGTACAGCGTGTCAGCGCTATGGGCGTAGACCTTGCCCGGCGCGGGCGGCAGCGGATCGCTGGGCAGGGTGTCGAACACGATCCGGTCGACAGGCGAGGACCTGTCGGATGCCGCGTCGCCGGGTGCGGGCGCATCCATCGCCGACGGGACGTCTTTGCCCGCGGCATCACCGGTCGGCGACGTGCCGTCGGCGGGGGCGTCGCCGGTCGCGGGCACGTCGGGCGGCGCGTCACTTGTCACGGGCGCGTCGCCCGACGGCGCGGCGTCCTTGCCGGCCGCACCACCGACGCCGGTGCCGCCGACGCCAGCACCACCACCGCTGCCGCCAGCGTCGTTCGATGGATGCGTGCCCGGCTTGGGCGAAGAACAGCCCAGAACGTAAAGCACGAGCGCGCTCGCGAGCGCCCGCGGTCGCATCGACGGGAGCACGGCGGGAGCATCGGACGTCGCCGGAATTCGCGCAAGCGTTCGCGCGATCGGCGCGGTCAATCGGTAGCTAGCGGATGGTGTAGTCGAAGACCGCCGGCGCACCGACCGCCTTGAAGACCACGTGAACGTTCTCGGGCGTGACGTCGACGCGGCCCCAGCCGGAGTCGGGCCAGAACGTCTCGTAGCCCGTCTCCGCTGCCGTGAACATCCAGATCGCGCCGGCGCTGCCCGGCAACGAGTAGCGAATGCCGTCGACGAGCATGTCCGTGAACACGTGGTCGTGGCCGTAGAAGAAGATCTGCACGCCGTACTGCTGCATCAGCTCGTGCACGATCTCTTGCTCGCCGACGTGCGCGGCGCGCCCGCCGCCCCGGCCGTACGCCGAGTCGATGTCGTCGCCCGCGTTGCCGCCCACCGGGTGATGGATCAGCAGGAACTTCCATTTCGAACGCGCGTTGGCCAGCGTCGTGCGCAACCAGTCGAGCTGGGTTTGCCCGAGCGTCCAGTCGTCCGCGACGCCCGTGCCGCCGCCCAGCAAGTGACAGGTCGGCGTGTACGTGAAGACGTTCAGCACGACGAACAGCGCATCGCCCCACGTGAACGCGTAGTAGTCCTGGAACGGGCTGCCGCCCTCGGGATTGGTGGTGGGCCCGGGCGCCGGCAGGTAGAGCAGGCGCTGGCTGCGCGACCGGTCGATCACGTCGGCGGTGTCGCAGCCGTTCTCGGCGTCCCATCCGCCGATCACCGGGAAGTGGAACGCGCTGCCCACGAGAGTGCCCAGCGTGGTGCGATAGTTGACATAGGCCTGACGTGCGATCGCCGACGTCGGCGGCGGGACGACGAAGCCGTACTGGTGGTAGTCGAGGATGTCGCCCAGGTTCACGACGAAATCCGCCCGGGCGGCGGCGATCTCGCGGCTGGTCGCGGACAGGATCGTCTCGTCGCCCTGGTTGTCGTACGTCAGATCCGCGCCGATGTGCGTATCCGAGACGAGCGCGAAGGTGAACGATTGGCCGGGCTGGCGCTGCGTGACCGCGTGGCCGGCCGCGAGCACGCCGTCGCCCGTCGGCGTGCAGCCGTCGATCTCGTATTCGTACGTCGTCGCGGGCGCGAGCCCGTCGATCGTCCACTCGGCGAGATCCGGCGCGCGCACCGTCGGCGGCACGGGATCGCCCCACGCGCACCGGTCCGTCGTGCCGGCGGCGCGCACGCGCGCCTGCAGCATCTCCGGATCGCCGGCGCGGAGCACGACGCTGATCCCGAAGCCGTGTGCCGTGGGCGAGAACAGCAGCGGCCCGCCCTGAAGGTCGTGCGCCACGGTGCAGGCGCCTGCGTCGCGCGCGCTGGCCGACGGCGGGCAAGCGACCGCGCTCGGCCCCGCGAACTGAGAGACCTCCCCGCATCCCCCGAACGCCAGCGACGCCAGCGGAAACGCGAGCAGCACGGCGCTCGATGCGGCCGTCGTCATTCCGCCTAACAGTAGGCGGGAAAGGGTGGGAGCAACAGGGAGAAACGGACGAACGGATTCTCTGCCTCTGTTTCGGATCGCCCCGCGAACTCAGGTCCCTCGGCCCGCGAACTCCGATCCGCTCGCCCCGCGAAGCGGGGAGATGGTTAGGGGTTAGGGTGAGGGGTCCGCCGGCGGAAGAGGGAGGAGATGCTAGCCTTCGCCCGTCATGCGCACGCACCTCCGTATCCCGTCGCGGGCGGTCGCGTTCGCCGCTGCCGCGCTGGCCCTCGCCGCGACCGACTGCGGCCGCGCCGGCGCACGGCGCGCGAACGCCGCGCGCGCGGGCGCCGTGACCGCCGTCGGCGTCGTCGTCACGTTCCCGAGCGGCGCGCGCACGCTGCACGGCGTGGTGCACCGCCCCGCGGGCGCCGGGCCGTTTCCCGCGCTGCTCTACAACCACGGCAGCGCGCCGGGAATGGAGCCCGTCGAAGCAGCGAACGCGCTCGGCCCCGTGTTCGCGTCGCACGGATGGCTGTTCTTCATGCCGTTCCGGCGCGGGCAGGCGCTGAGCGCCGACGCCGGGCCGTACATCATGGACGAGATCCACGCGGCGCGCGCGCGAGACGGGATGTCGGCGGCTGCCGCGACGATGGTTCGCCTGCTGACGACTGATCACCTCGACGACCAGCTCGCGGCGCTGGCGTGGCTGCGCGCGAGCGGGCTCGCCCAGCCGGACCGGATAGCGGTGGCGGGCAATTCGTTCGGCGGCGTCGAAGCCGTCCTCGGCGCCGAGCGCGGCGGCTACTGCGCCGCCATCGATTCGGCCGGCGGTGCCGCGAGCTGGGCGAAGGCGCCGGAGCTGCGCGCCGTGATGACCCGCGCCGTCACGAACGCGCGCGCGCCGATCTTCTTCTTCCAGGCCGAGAACGATCACGACCTCTCGCCGTCGCGCGTCCTGTCCGCGGCGATGCGCGACGCCGGCAAGCCGTTCGAGCTGAAGATCTATCCACCCTACGGCTCGTCCGCCGCCGACGGCCACACCCTCGGCTATTTCGGCGGCGCCGTCTGGTCCGCCGACGTCTTCCGCTTCCTCGACGCCCACTGTGTGACACGCGTCCGTTGACGACGGCCGCAGTCCATTCGAGACTGCGGCCATGTCGTCGTCGTTGTCGGTGCGTGCGATTGCGCTGGGTGTGATGGTATTCGTCGGCATCGCCACGGTCCGGCCGGCGATCGCGGCGGCTGCGAACGACGAAGAGCCGTCGGTGACGCCGGCCGCCGGCAGCGGCGCGCCCGCTCCTTCCGGCGTACAGCCGGTGCAGCCATACCCACCGCCGGGATACCCACCACCCGGGTACCCGCCGCCCGGATACCCGCCGGGATACCCGCCGCCCGGATACGCGCCCTACCCGCCTGGATATCTCCCGGCGCAGCTCACCAAGGTGCATCGTCCCCGGCGCGGGCTGGTCACCGGCGGCGCGGTCACGTTCGGCGTCACCTGGGGCATCGCCGCGACGATCAGCTTCCTGCTCAACGGCAGCTCCTGCAGCGGGAGCTGCAGCAACAACGCCGACTATCTGTGGATCCCGATCGCGGGCCCGATCATCGTCAGCGCGCGCGACTCCGGCGGCGACACGTCGCTCTTCTTCCTCTGGAGCGCCGCCGAGGCCGCCGGCATCGTCATGTTCATCTTCGGCGTGATCGGCCACGACGTGATGGAGTACCGGATCGCCCAGCCGGTACCGACCGTGCAGCTCACGCCGATGTTCACGCGCGACGCCAGCGGCATGGCGCTGACCGCCCGCTGGTAGCCGCCCCCGCGCGTAGCGCGGGATCGCGGCTATCTGAAAAAACAATAGTCGCAGACCGCGCCTACGGCGCGGAGCGACTAGCGGTGACACGAATTGTTGCGTGACAGCGCACCCGTTTTGTGTGTAAAATATTGTATTGTTCCTAACATTTTATAGCCTGGGTGTTCGCCTGGTCGCGGGCGACGAGGGGCCGCGATGCGTGTGAGACCGCGCCGCAAGTCGACCCGGTCCGAGGTCGTGCGCGCCGACGGCGCCGACATCTCGCCGCTGCAGGACGAGATCTTCCTGCTGGAGACGTTGATGGACAACGTCCCCGACAGCATCTACTTCAAGGACCGGCAGAGCCGCTTCACGCGCATCAACAAGTACGCGGCGGCGCGGTTCGGCGTCGCGGATCCGGCGCACGCGATCGGCCTGACCGACTTCGACTTTTTCACCGAGGAGCACGCCGCGAAGGCGCTGCGCGACGAGCAGGAGATCATCCGCACCGGCCAGCCGCTGGTGAACGTCGAGGAGAAGGAGACGCGCGCGGACGGCGACGTCCGCTGGATCTCGACGACGAAGCTGCCGCTGCGCGATCGCGCCGGCAAGATCGTCGGGACGTTCGGGATCTCGCGCGACATCAGCGCGCGCAAGCAAGCCGAGGAGCAGCTGCAGCACCGCGCGTTCTACGATCCGCTGACCGATCTCCCGAACCGCGCGCTGTTCCTCGATCGTCTGCAGCACATGTTTCACCGCGCGCGGCGGGCGCTGACCAATCCGCTGTTCGCCGTGCTGTACCTGGATCTCGATCGCTTCAAGTCGATCAACGACAGCCTCGGACACCAGGCGGGCGACGAGCTGCTGGTCGCGACCGCGCGCCGGCTGGAACGTTGCGTGCGGCCCGGCGACACGCTGGCGCGTCTCGGCGGCGACGAGTTCACTGTGCTGCTGGACAACATCACGTGCGAGGCGGACGCGACCGGCGTCGCCGACCGAATCCACGAAGAGCTGGCCGCCCCGCTGGACGTACGCGGGTTCGAGATGTTCACCAGCGTCAGCGTCGGCATCGCGCTGTCCAGCTCAGGCTACGAACGCCCCGAGGACATGCTGCGCGACGCGGACACGGCGATGTACCGCGCGAAGGCGGGCGGCCGCGCGCGTCACCAGGTCTTCGCGGGCGACATGCACCAGCGCGCGATCTCGTCGCTGCGCCTCGAGTCCGATCTGCGGCGCGCGCTGGAACGCCAGGAGATCGTCCCCTACTACCAGCCGATCGTGGACCTGGCCGACGGCACGGTGGTCGCGTTCGAAGCGCTCGCGCGCTGGCAGCATCCCGTCCAGGGCCTGCTGCCGCCCGAGCTCTTCATGCCGGTCGCCGAGGAGACCGGGCTGGTGGTGGCGATCGGCGACTGGATGCTCGCCCAGGCGTGCCGGCAGGCGCGCGCGTGGCAACGCAAGCATCCGCGCTGGTCGGAGCTGGGGATCAGCGTCAACGTGTCGGGCCGCCAGCTCTCGCAAGGCGGCATCGCGGCGGAGGTCGAGCGCGCGCTCGACACGACGGGCCTCGACCCCGCGTGCCTGACGCTGGAGATCACCGAGAGCGCGCTGATGCACAACCTCAACGCGGGGGCGGGCGTGGTCCAGCGGCTGGACGCGATGTCCGTCGGCCTGCACCTGGACGACTTCGGCACCGGCTACTCGTCGCTGGCGTACCTGCACAGCTTCCCGGTGCACGCGCTGAAGGTCGATCAGTCGTTCGTCAACCGGATGGATCGGGCGCCGCAGCAGTCGGCGATCGTGAAGGCGATCGTGTCGCTGGCGCAGAACCTCGGGATGGGCGTGATCGCCGAGGGCGTCGAGACGCGCGCGCAGGCCGACGCTCTGTGCGAGCTGGGCTGCCGGCGCGGGCAAGGGTTCCTGTTTTCGCGGCCGCTGCCTGCGCACGAAGTGGAGCGCCTGCTCGAGGATCGCTGACGCTGCGACCTACCGGGGGCGGGTCGGCGCAGGCGTGCGCGGCGACGCGGGGGTGCGCTGCGACGCGGGCGTGCGCTTCGGTCCCGGTGTGCGCGTCGGCGCGGGCGTGGCGGTCGGCGACGACGGCGGTGCCGGCGGCGACGCACGGCGCGGCGGAACGCAGCGGGCGTGTCGTTCGAACACGAGCGCGCGCATGACGCGATCGACGTAGATCTCGGTTTGACCGTTCTGCGGCACGCGGTGGCCCACGACCGCACCCGGACCGGCGTTGTAGGCGGCGGCGGCGAGGCGAATGCTGCGGAAGCGGGCGAATTGCGTGTGCAGATAGCGGGCGGCGCCGTCGACGGCCTGCTCGGGATTGAAGGGATCGCTGACGCCCAGTCTGCGCGCCGTGGGCGGGATCAGCTGGAACGGTCCCATCGCGCCGGCGGACGAGATCCGGTGAGGCTGGCCGCCGGACTCGACCTGCACGATCGCGCCGAGCAGCCCGCAAGGCAGGTGGTTCTCCAGCTCGGCCTGCGCGAGCATCGGCGCGATCGGCTTGTCCTCGAACAGCGCGCAGCGCGGGCGGTGCAGCGCGTACGTCCCCAGCGCCTGCAGCTTGTACTTGAGGAAGAACGGCGACAGCGGAAAGATCGCGCAGCGTCCCACCCAGGCGACGGTGACGTTCAGGAGGACGATCGGGACCAGCGGCAGCAGAACCCACCGCCACCGCCAAACGCGCGGCATCTTCCAACGCTTCGGAAGCAAGCGAATCAGCCGCACGTACAGCCACCGGAGGACGCCGTACAGCCAGCAGAGAAACGCGTAGAGCCCGAGGAAGAAGCGCACCGCGAGCTCGCGTGCGCGGAGCGGGCGCTGCTTACGTGCCGCGTCCCGATTCGTCTGCCGCGCCTTGCCGGCCGGGTCCTGATTCGACTGCCGAGGGCGAATACCTCAGGCCTAACTCATTCGGGCGGCGCCCGCAAACACTCTGGCTATTCCGCCGCTGCCGCCGTCGCTGATTTCGCCGCAGCGCCCAGCGCCATCTTCCGCATCACCGCGCGGTGAATGGGGTACATGAGCACGATCGTTGCGGCCATCGCTCCGACAACGACGTAACCGAGGACGTCGTACCGCGACAGGTGACCGTCCGGCTGCTGCACGACGATCAGCCCCGCCAGCGACGACGCGATGCCGCCGGCGAACTGCTGCACCGCTGCGTTGACGGACATGAAGGCGCCGCGGTCCGCGAGATCCGGCACCGCCGAGATGAGCGCGCTGGCGGAGATGATCCGGCTGGTGATGGCGATGAACAGCACCGCGTTGATCGCCACCACCGTCGCGAGCGGTGTTCGGCCCAAGTTGCAGTACACGGCGACGATCGCGGCGCCCGCGATTGTCCCGATCACGAACAGCTTGTACTTGCCGATCGAGTCGGCGACCCGGCCGAGCAAGGGACCGAAGCCCAGCGTCACCACACCGGTGCTCCCGTAGACCCACTTCTGGACATCGAACGGGATACCGAGGTTGTTGACGGTGAAGGCGCTGCCGAAGGGCATCAGCATGAAGCCACCCGTCGTCAGCATGGTCGTCGCCAGGAAGGTGCGCAGGTAGCGGCCCTGGCTCACCGTCGTCAGCACGTGCTGCAGCGGGGGGCGCGTCGACGGCACCTTGAGGTGCTCGACGATCGGCTGCATGCGCGTCGCGATCACCACGCCGACGGGCACGCCCACCGCGAGAATCATCATGAAGGGCGCGTGCCAGCCCCAGTGGCTCGACAGGATCACGCCCAGCGGCAGCCCGAACACCTGGCTGGCGGCGAAAGCCGTCTGGATTGTTCCCATCACGCGGCCGCGCACCTCGATCGGAAAAAGATCGGCGACGATCGCCAGGATGATTGACCCGACCACGCCGCCGAAGACGCCGGTCACGATGCGCGCGACGAGCAGGAACCTGTAGCTGCCCGCCACGCCGCACAGCAACGTGCCCATCAGGAAGCCGGTGTAGAAGAAGAGGAGCAGCTGCTTGCGGTCGAACTTGTCGGCGAACCCGGCGGCCAGCAGGCCCGAGACCCCCGCGCTGAACGCGTAAACCGACACGACCAGCCCGAACTGCCGCGTCGTGATGTGCAGCTGCGGCAGCAGCAACGCCCCCAGCGGGCTGATGATCATGAAGTCGAGGATGATCGTGAACTGCAGGAACGAGAGGACGGCGAGGACGAACTTCTGGTAGGGCGTGAACACCGACGGCATGGGCGCCGTAAAGGTA
>DATMZL010001144.1:0-15086 GCA_035607075.1 Polyangia bacterium | reverse complement strand
ATCGGTAGCCCGGCGCCCGGTTCGACTCGCTTCTGATGGAGAAAGATCGCCTGGACGGGGCTGTCGTTGGGTGGGTAGCTCGAGGGGGACGCGCTGTAATCGAATTCGGTCGTGTGGGTGATCCCGGACTCGTCGGTCGTTACGCTGCTCTCGGACGTCACCACGGATTGCGTCAGCTTCCCCATACGCTGAAGGGTCTCGGTCGGCACGGTGCTGAAGGTGTTGGGCAAGTGGTCGTAGCGATTTACGACCGTCTGCTGGTGATAGGCACAGTTGGCGCCAGGCCCGGGTCCCGGCACGCAGCTGTTGTCGCGGAGCTCGGTCCTCACCGTGGTCTTCGTCGGGTTTCCGAAGGTGTCGTATTCGTACGACGTCGTCTTGTGGAGCCGCTGTGTCGAGGTATGGTCCGACGGTTCGCCGTCATAAAAGTAGCTCTCGTCGCCTATCCCCTGCGGGTAGACGAACATCGAGGTATGCGGCGGAAACAAGCCGTTGCTTTCACACGTGCCTGCGGCCGTGGAAAATTTCATGCAGTAGTTGGTGACCGTCGTATTCAGAGGATAGAGGTTGCCCGTCGGCGGTAGTCCTCCGAGAGCGAGCCAGCGGAGGACCATCCTTGGGGATCCCGTGTACGGATAGATCTGGTTGTAGATCGTATCGGTGACGTGCCTCGCATCCGGATCGCTGGCCGAGATCTGCCGTTGATCGATCGCTCTCACGCGGCCGAACCCCTGCGGGCCTCGACCCACGGCGCTCGCTCTCAAGGCACTGTACTGGTAGTTCGTCTGGTACGGCCTGCCCGTCGCGGTGCCGTCTTCGGCGTCCACCTGCCACACGACACGAAGCGGCGTCATGAAGAACGTCGTCCCGGCGACAGGCTCGGGCGCGCTGTCCGTGTACGCACCCGTGCCGGTTCCCTGCGCCGCTGACGTCGTGATGGGCAGGTACGAAGCCGTCGTCGGCCGCGCGAGACCGTTCGGGAACCGCGTGATGACAGCAGGCCGGAAACGATTAAGCCACGCCCTGAGCGTCGCCACCCCCGACGAATCATTCTTCATTCCCTGAACGATGTCGGCCAGGCCGTCGCCATCGAGATCGATGAACGCTGCGCCCTGTCCGCGAAACCGCTTGTTCTCCGACGGGACGATCGGCACCCGACGTTCAGGGACCGGGCCCGCAGAGCTTTGCCAACTTGTGGCACCTTCGAGGGCATCGAACCCGGCGCCGTTGTTGATGAACACCTGGCCACCATCAACGTGACCGAGAATGTAATCAGCCAGGCCATCGCCGTTCAGGTCCGCCATGGCGAAATTGAACTCGGCACTGGTAGCGGCGAGGGGGATCAGATTCTGGTTGCGATAGGGTTGGTACGGCATGAGGCTCGCAAGAAACGGATCCATGCCGTCTTGTACCCAACCGTTGCCGGTGGCGAATCTCAGGTGTGGGGTCTCGGTAATCTCGACGCCAGTCGGGCAGTCGCAGGTGCCGGCTCCGTCGCTTGAGCACGGTTGACCACCAGCCCATGCGTCCGGGCAGCTACAAACACCGTCGAGGCACGAGCCGTTGTCCTGGGCCGAATAGACGAGTCCCGTCATGAACGACGACATCACGTCCCGGAAGCCGTCGCCGTCCACGTCGCCGACGACACGCAATTCAGGCGGAACGCTCCCCGTATCATTGCATCCGACCGGTAGTCGGGTGTCCCAGACGGTGTTGAACGTTGCCGAGCCGCCGGTCGTTCTGTTGATAATCTGTGTATGATTCTTACCGGTGTTGATGGCATATGCACCGGCGTAACAGAAACTGCTCTGACCACCGGCCACGAGGTCGGGAAGACCATCGCGGTTGAGATCCTCGAACCGCAGCTCGGAATTGGCGAGGCTGCCTTGATAGCCAAGTGGCGCCGTGCTGAAGTCCTCGTCCGGCACCTCCCACCCAGCGCCCGTGCTGTAGCGAACTTGCATCTCCGCCGTGTCGTCGGACCCGAAATGAACCAGGTCGGCTTTTCCGTCGCCGTTCATATCGGCGATCCTGTCCATCGCCGTGAAGTCGAAGACCGTGCCGTGCCAGGGCGTTCCGTTAGAGTCGGCAGGGATCGTGCTGAAGGACGACGCGACGGCCCAAGGATGCGCCGGATCCTTTCGGATCTGGTTCAGAAACACTTCGAGCTGTGTTGCACAGACACGGTCAAAGCATGTCTGTGTTTCACAGAGGCATTGAGTCTGTTTGCGGTGAACGAGGTCGGGAAGACCATCGCCGTCGATATCTGCGAATGTCGCACCCGTCGATGTTCCATCGTCATGGACCAGAGCGACTGGCAGCGCCCAATCTTCCCTCAAATCCCAGCCATCGCCGTTGTTGCGATACGCAACTGAATATCCGACAGCATCCCTGAGAACGGTCCCGCCATAGCTCCGGACGAAATCCACGCGCCCGTCGCCGTCCAGGTCGACGAACTGCGAGCCGCGCCATGTTGTATCGCTGGTGCGCTCGATGGGCTCCGGCGGGGCGAACCAGGGCGCCTCTTGCCATTGATAGCCGCCGCCCTCCCAACCGAACTGGAGCGCCTCGACGAATCCTTGCTGTCGCTTTTCTTGATCCGTGCTCGGTGGCGAAGAAGGACAGTTCGGTCCACCGCAAAAGTCGATCGTATTCAGTCGCGTCGGCAGCATCGGATCGTTGGTCAGCGAGTAACCCGTTCCCGGCTGATAGTCGGGCGCGTATGTCATGTAGTAGCGCCCGACCCTCGTGTTGATGTCGTCGACATCCACAGAAGTCGTGACGCTTCGCAGGCGCTTGTTCGTCGGCAGCGTCCACGCGCCGAATCGTGCCCGTCGCGTCTCGCGCCGGGCATCGTAATCGAACGTCACGTGCGCGAAGGGCGCAGTGGCGCCCGCGCCGCCCGTCGTCGTCGGCAGGTGACCGGTGTAGTCAATCGACGTGACGAAGATGCCGTCGGCGCCGAAGTTGGGGGCACAGTTGTTGGTTTCGGTGCAGTAGTTGTAGTGGACGTCGTAGTAATTGCCCCAGCCGTCCACGACACGTTCCAGCGCCCAGAGCGCCGTTGGCGCTCCCGTGCCAGGGGCGACCCGCGTCCGGTTCGCAGTGCGTCCGTAATACCGCGTCTCCCCCGTCTTTGTGACGACCTTGAACCAGACGCCACTGAGCGATCTCGGCTCGGGATTCGGGCCTTCGAGGATCTTCGTGATCGTGCTGTGGTCGTACTGTTCCAGCTTGTATGACGCCGGATCGTCGCTCAGTTCGAAGAGGCGCTTGCCGTCGAGACAGATGCCTTCATCGAGGTCGTTCGGATCCATCGTGACCTGATGCGCAAGACCGTCCTGGACCCTGGTCCTCGGACACCGGTGGATCGCCGACAATCCCGCGAGCTCCCAGCCCTGTCCGGCAATCCCCATCCCGCCCTGGCTGTTGTAAACAAGGCTCAGATTCGGAGCCATTCCGGCGATCCCGGGCGGGATAGCGATCGGAACGGTATATGTCGCTGCGCCCGACGGGCTAACGGCGAATTGACCGGTCAGAGCCCCGTTGAACTGCGTGGTGAACTGCGGTTCGGCCTGAGGTGTCGGCTCCGTCGTCGGCGGCGTCGCGTAGGGTCCAAGGTCGGCCTTGAGCACGATCGTCTTGCCGGCGATCACGACGCCGAGCCCGCTGCTGCCAATCTGCACAGGCGTCAGGTGTGGGCTCGCCTCCACGGACGCACTCACCGTCTCGCCGTTCACGGTCCACGTGATGGTGTGGCCGGCGTCGAAGGTTGGTAAGTAAGCGCCATTATGCGTGCCCGGCGGAAGATACGCTGGCGGCGCGGGATGAATTTCTTCAGCTGGGGTAGCGTGCGCCTCGTTCACGGCCGGGTGCGCGGTCGTGGACGACGCGTTGTCAAATCCGAACACCGCGACAAAATGACCGTCCACCGCCACGACGCCGTCCGAGTACAGGCAGATCGCGTCGCCGTCGCCGCCGCCGCAGATCCCGCGAGCTTGGCAGGTGGCGGACTGCCCCGGCGGCAGATGCAGGTGGAAGGCGCCGATCTGACCTCCGGTGTATCCCCAGCCGACGATGTCGCCAGCGACATTGATTGCGTTCGGGACGCGTAGGTCCCAACCGCTCGCAGCGCCGACCATATCGTTCAGCTTTTTGAACCCGATCGAGTCGGTGTAGACGAAGGCCGCCTGCTGCGTACCAGCGGCATCGGGATGGCCCCAGCCGACGACGTCGCCGCCGCTGTTGACACCGGTCCCATACGTCTCACCTTCCCAGCCACCCGCGATATCGACAATCTCCCCTGTGGCGATGTTCAACCGGAACGCGCGGACGACACCGCGATGGTCGCCCGAGCCCACGACGTAATTGCCCGCGATCTCGCTGGCGCTGATGAGCGTCCACTGCGTGGGATCGACGTAATTGTTGAGATCCACGATGCCGACCAGTGGATCGTCGAAGATGACCGCGTGGCCGAGACGGCGGATCCCGGTCGACGGCGATCCCGCAACCCACGAGCTGCCGACCACTGTGCCCGATGCGCTGAGCCCCGTCGCATGTGTCGTCCCGCCCTGGAGTGTTCCGATATCTTCGAGGAGCCCGTCCTCACCCGCGTCGGTGTACCGAAATCCGCGGAGCAAGCCGCCGCTCGTGTACAGGCCGGCGACCTGGCCGCTGGCGTTGATCTCGTACGCGTATGACCCCTGGAACGGGAGGATATCGATCGCGATGCTGTTGTCGCCGCCGGGACCGAGGCCCAGGCTCTGGACGCCGGTCGGGCTGTAGCGATACGCCAGCGATAACCCGGCGGGCGTCGTGAGGCTACCTGCGACGATGCCGGCATCATTGATTGCCGACGCTCCGCTGACGTACTCGGGAAGGATGTCGACCATCGCGCCGGTTCCCGAACGCAAGAACGAGTGATACTGCCCGCTCGCGTTCATCGCTGCGCCGACGATCTGGCCGATGGCGTTGACGTCGGCGGCGTTCGCGTACGTCCCGCCCAGGTTGCTCGCGCCCCCGACATTGTCGACCGCTAGGTTCAGGATCGGAGCCGAGGCGCCCGGTGTTGGCCGACAGCTTCCCGCCTGACACGTCTCACCTTGCGTGCAGAGCTGGCCGTCGTCGCACGTCGTGCCTTCGGGCTTACCGATACATGACCCGCAGAGCATCCTGATGGTGGCTGTTGTGCAGCCACCACCCGCGACGCAGCTTCCGACAGTTCCGCTGTAGAATCGCTCCTGGCCGCAATCTGATGAGAAGCGGTACCCTCCGGACGCGAGCGTGAAGCTCACATGCCCCTGGGCGTCGGTCGTTCCCGATGCCAGCGCCTCGCCGCTACCTAGCTCCGCGATGACGCCCTGATTTGCGATCGGGTTGTTCGAGCTGTCAACCACAGTGACGATAACCGGCGGCGGTATGGTGATGCTGGCAGTCCGGCAACCGGTCACGTGGCAGTGCCCGTCGGGCCCGCTTTCCATCCAGATGCCGTCGACAACGACACGAAACTTGTAGTTCCCTGCCGGCAGATACACGTCGGCATGCCCTTCGGCGTCCGTGACGGGCGCGTTGATCGCGTATCCGGTGCTCGCGTCGATCGCGGCGACGATAACGCCCTCGGCGGGGTTTCCATCCGTTCCGGTGACCATCACCCGCACCTGGGTGACGTCTAGCGAAACGGTCTCGCAGCCGGGAACCTGGCAGATCGCCGCGTTGTCGAAGTGCATGCCGCCGGCGATCGCCCGGATCTGATACCCGCCGGGGGGGACGTAGATGGTCGCCAACCCCGCGCTATCGGTCGTCGCCGAGGCGACCAAGTTCTCATTGTCGTCCAGCGCCACGACGTCCTGGTCTGCCAGCGCCTGCCCATACCCGTCTGTCACGGTCACGACGATCGGCTTCATGATCTGGACGCTCGCAGACGTGCATCCAGGGACTGTGCACGCGGCGCTTTCGAAATAGGAACCGCCGAAGATGGTGCGAAAGATGTAAGTTCCCGGATCGACGGAGATCAGCGAGTGCCCTTGGCTGTCGCTGAGCGCATAGTTCTCGGTGTCGCCGTTGTTGTCGATTGCGACGACCCATTGATCTGGTACCGGGTTTCCGTCGCCGTCGGTCAAGGTCACGGCGACAGGCTTCTGGACCGTAATCGAAGGCGACGTGCAGGTCGGAACGACACAGGATCCACTTGCCCCGCTGTAGTACATGAAGCCGTAGGGAAGACCCGAGGTCGCGAACCGATAACTCCCGACTTCCAGCGCGATCACCGCGTGCCCGTTGCCGTCTACCGTCCCGGACCCCGCAATCCCGCCGTTCGGGTCCTGCGCGAAGACGTCCGCACCCGTCTGGGGTGTGCCGTCCGTGTCCAGCACGGTGACCGTCACGTTCGTCAGGACCGCAGACCGCTTCACCTCGACGCCCTCTGCACCGGGTGGCTGCGCGGGTGTCGTGCAGCCGAAGCCGGCGGCGAGGGCCAGCCCGAACGACCACGCCCATCGACGAGCAAATGTCATCGGGCACCTCCCTGCGCGGCCCACGCTCGGTAGAACTGCGCAAGCTTTCGCGCGTTTGCAGCGAGCGTGTCGGCGAGTGCCGCCACTTTCTCTTGATCAGGCGCGCTGTTGCAGCCCAAGGCGAGCGCGCTTACACCGGCGAGGCCCACCTTGGCGACGAAACGCTGTTCGCCGACTCCAAGACCTCCTGCTCTTCCCGATCTCTTCGTCATCTGAGCCCCACACAGGCCAAACACGGACAGAATGGCCCGTCCCTTAAAACGTCGCCGGCCCCATGAAGCTCTCGCCACGCGCACGCACCTCCCGCGCGCTGCCGCTCAGACGCGTACGCCCCGATGCCTCGGTGATTCGCCACGCAATGACCTCCTGATCTCTAAACGCGAGCGATCGCGTTTTCACAACCAGATTTCTTTCAGTCGCTAAGGATCGCGACGCCGTCGCTAGTCAGACGCCGCCGTTGCAACCGTCGCGAAGGGGCCTTCGCGTGGTCGCGGACGCAACCAGCAAGCCGCGTGCCCGCGACGGCGGCACGCGCGTGGCGGCTCAAAGTCCTTGGAAGTCGACGATCTCGTCTGGACGGCGCGCCCCGCCGATCGGCCGAGAATGATCAGATGTTAGAGCGTTAGAACATGTCATAGCGTGGAGAGCAGCTTCGCATGCGATTTTGCTTCGGGTTTCGCGCGGAGCGGCGATGAGCGCGATACCGGAAGACACGACGCCGCTCGAATGCGGCCGCCCCGTGCGGTCGCGGCCGCGCGCAATGCTGCGCTGCTGATCGAATCGTTCGTTCCCCAGTCGGCGCGCATCGTTATCCTCGATCGCCCGGTGACGGTCGGACGTCGGTCGAGGGCGTCCGCAGTTGGGACGCGGAAGTCATATTACAAACGGACCGCGGTGGGCGAGCGCCGCGTGGGGATCGGCGGCGCGCTCCGCGCGTCACCAGCATCCGAGCGAGGACTTCAGCGTCTCGGCCTGCCGTTCCTCGCGTGCTCAGGAAGGATCGAGAGCCACAAATGAGTGCCACTGGCGAGCGAAAGCGTTGCGGTGAGTTCTTTTGAGCGGAATCCGGGGACCGCTGACCAGCAGCGAGTAGGTTCCGGGGATCACCGGCGCGCCAAGAGGCCAGAAACAACTCGTCGCATTTGGCACGTTCGTGCTGGACGCACAGGACAACGTACCGTCGTCGGTCCCATGAGCGTTGCTTCAACACCGCTCACCACTGGACAACGCGACAACGAACAAGGCGGGGATCTCCCAGCCCGCAACCGGATTCCTCTAACCCCGTGCTTCCGATCCCCTCTCCCCGCGAAGCGGGGAGAGGGTTAGCAGGCTGCTGCAAAATCGGGTTTGAGGCGTGCATTGGTAGGCTCGGAGCGGCGAGCGGAGGGCTTCGCCCGCCCCCAGTCCCCTAGGCGGTGGCCAGGGACATCAGTCGGGCGATCCTAGTGAGGCTGTAGGCGGCTCCGACAAGGAACGCCGCGAGCTGCGTTCGCTCGTTGCCGATGTACCTCGTGCGGCGGAAGTTTCCGACAGTCTTCACCCAACCGAAGATTTCTTCCACGCGTTTACGCACGCGCTGGCTAACGGAGTACCCGGGATGGCGCGTCGTGCGTCCGTCGATGCGTGAGGTCCGGTGGGCGCTGCTGTACTGGGCGACGTGAGGTGTTATTCCCAAGTTGCGGAGACCGTCGACAAACGGACTTACGTCGTATCCCTTGTCGCCGCCCAGAGTTGCGCCGGACGCAGATGGCGGCCAGCCATCGCGAGACCAGCATCCCATTCAGCTGTGCCCGTGGCGGGCTCGACCTGAACGTCCACGAGCAGGCCGTTGCGGTTCTCCATGAGCGCGTTCGCGGAGTAGCACAGCTTCGCCGTCGTGATGTTTCCCTTCCGGGCGAGCTTGGCGTCCGGATCGGTCGTGGACACATGTGTCTTGTTCGAGCGCTTCTCCCCGCGGAAGTTGACCGTCGGATTGCCTCTGTCATCGGGTGGCTCCCGATCTTCCGGCTTCTCATCTCGGGGCCGGAAACTCTTCAGGCTGGCCCAGGCTTCGATCAGTGTGCCGTCGACGGTGAAGTGGTCGCTCGACATCAGACCCGCGGCGCGAGCCTGGTCGACGATCTTCTGGAAGAACTGGCCAGCAACATCGTGAGCAAGCAGCCGCTCTCGGTTGTGAGTGAACCCCGTGGGATCGAAGTTTTCTTCGATCGTGTTCATGTCCAGGAACCAGCGGAAGAGAAAGTTGTACCGAAGCTGTTCGCAAAACTGCCGCTCCCCGCGCACCGAATACAGCGCGATCAGCAGCGATGCTTTAAGTAGCCGCTCCGGCGGGATCGACGGTCGACCCACCCGCGAATACATCGCATCGAAAACAGAGGACAGCTCGCCTAACGCCTCGTCGGCCAGTTGCTTCACTCGCCGAAGCGGATGCTCAGCCGGCACCAAGTGACCGGGCGTTACCAGGGACAACATCGACGACTGCCCGCTCGCTTCTCCTCGCATGCCTTACGAGATCATGCTTCGATGCTCTTGTCGATCCCCTGGCAGGCCCTTTTTGCAGCAGCCTGTTAGGGTGAGGGGCCCGATGCCCTACGTCGCCCTCGCCCACGCCGGCCGCATCCACTACGCCGAGCGCGGCGAGCGCCGCCCCGGGCGTCCATCCGCGGTCCTGATCCACGGCGCAGGCGCGTCGTCGGCTATCTGGATGATGGTGCTCGCGCGCGTCGCGCGCGCCGGCCACGCCGTCGCGATCGATCTTCCGGGCCACGGTCCCAGCACCGACGGCGCCACGCTCGACGGCGGGCAAGGACTGACACTCGCGCGCTATCGCGACGCCGTAGGCGAGCTGGCCGCCACGCTGTGCCTGGGCCCGTCGCTGCTGGTCGGGCATTCGCTGGGTGCGCTGGTCGCGATCGATGCCGCGCACGCGTGGCCCGACAAGGTGCGCGGGCTGGTGCTGTGCGCGGCCGCGCCGCGCCAGGGCGTGAATCCGGACCTGGCGCGCATCCTGCGCGACGAGCCGCACGGCGCGATCGCGTGGCTCGCCGAGAATGCACTTTCACCACGCGCAAAGCCCGCCGTCCGCCGCGGCTTCGTCGCCGCCGGCGAAGCGACACCCGCCGACGTCACGCGCGCCGACTTCGAGATCGTGGCGGCCGCCGACCTGACCGCGCGCCTCGATGCAGTCGCGTGCCCGGTCACGTGGCTCGACGGCGCCGACGACCGCCTCGTCTCGCCACCCGCGGGGCGTAAAGGCGAGCTCGTCACCCTGCCTGACGTGGGCCACTTGATCCCGATCGAAGCGCCGGCGGCCGTGGCCGACGCGGTCACGGCGGCGCTCGCAAAATAAGCAACCGCTCAGGCGCCCATGCGGATAAGACTGCACCGTCAGGGACGTGAGGAGAATCGGGATGCGAGTGTCCGTCTGTGTGCTGGTGTTCGCGGCAGTCACGAGCTGCTACGGAACGCCCCGCGCGCATGCGCCGGATAGCGGGACCGGCGACATCGGCGGGACGGGCGGTGCCGCAGGCAGCAGCGTTGGCGACGGCGGGATGGATACCACCGCGACCACGTGCGACGCCGCCTCGCCACCCGCGGCCCCACGGCTGCTGCGCCCGATGCGCGGCGCCTACACGGGCAGCCTCCACGCGCCCACCGCGATGGCAACGCTCCGGCCGACGTTCTCCTGGGCCGCCGTGGCGCCGACCTGCGACGAGACCACGTACGAGGTGCAAGCGGACGATTCGTGCAGTCCCGGCGCGCTCGACGCGTGCGGGTTCCCGAGCCCCGAACTCGACGCCAAAAACATCTCGGCGCTCACCTACGCGCCGCCCACCGACTTGAAGGTGGCCACCACGCCGCCGGTCGGCGCCTTCTACGCCTGGCGCGTCCGCGCCTGCGACGCGAGCACCCGCTGCAGCGCCTGGTCCGAGGTCCGCTACCTCCACGTCGGCCGCGTCCGCGAAGACATCAACGGCGACGGCTACGGCGACCTCCTCGCCCTCAGCAACCGCGGCATCGAGGTCTACCTCGGCAGCTCCCAGTTCGACGTCAGCGCACCGAGCGCCACGATCAAATATGTCAGCTATGGCGCCGTCCCGACCTTTTCTGGAGACGTGAACGGCGACGGCTACGGCGATTTCTTCGGAGGCACCGTGTACGTCCCAAGCAGCGGCCAGGCGCCTACGCTTTTCTTTGGCGGAGCCGATGTCGCGACACCGATGACGCTGATCCTGACGAAGACGGCCGGAGGACCCTCGACGATGATGCAGACAACTTCTGCGGGCGATCTGAACGGTGACGGCTTCGCCGATCTCATCGTGCAATGGGGCTATATCAATACCTCGCCGATGACGGAGCTTCGGATCTTCTTTGGCGGAGCCACGCTCGCGAATACGCCAGATCTTTCCATTCCCGGGCCTTACTCGAGCGATTACAGCCTCCAGCGCTCCGGTCATGTCGGCGACATCAATGGCGACGGGTTCGAGGACATCGCGCTCACCGCGTTCGACGGACCGTCCAGAACTGGCGTCGTGCAATTCTTCGCGGGCGGTGCACATCCGACGACGGTGCCAGCCGCGGCCGTTGCGACGACGAACGCGACATACGAGATCGAACCAATCGGAGACGTCAACGGCGATGGATTCGACGATGCGCTCATCGTCTTAGCCGGTACGAACTACGCAATGTATCGAGGCGCGGAGGTTCTGCCAACGAAGGTATCGATGACCTGGATCGATGCGACGACCTCATCCGCCGCCGGCGGCTTCGATATCGACCGCGACGGCTTCAGTGACTTTGCCGTCGGGACGACCAACGGTGCGGCTGCCATCCTTTACCGAGGCGGTGTCGCGGAAATCGGTGTGGCTCCGAACGGACTCGCCCATCTTCTCTACTCGCAGACTCTGGGATTTTCGGACCACGATGGCGACGGCCGCCCGGACTTCATTGGTGTGTCCAACGTGGACAGCGCGACTAGCACAGCGTCAATACAATGGGCCGGCAGTGATGGCAGCACGAATCCGCGCGTCGTCTATTGCGGCCTGCCAACCGACGCCGCGTTTAAGGGCCAACTGGTGCGATGACCGACTCGACTTTATTGGCAGTTGATGCGGCTGTAGCCGAGCGCGATGTCGTCGTACCAAATGCTGCCACCGTTCAACTCCCAGCCGAATCGAACTGCCTGGTAGTCGGGCGCCCAATTGGGGATCGCCGTCGTGTTGTTGCCATTCTGTGGGTTCGGCGCGATCCAGTTCGTGACGTGTAAGTCGGTAATTTCCGTCCCGCTCAACCAAACCCGCGCCTCGTCCGCCATAGAGTCAAACATGAACTCGACGCAGTACCACATTCCTGGCTGCAACTTGGCGCTCGGGGCGCGCTGCTCTGTGTCGCCGGGAAATCGGTTGATGTCCATGTAGCCAAGGTTGTAACCGATGCGCGTCTCGGCCTGATCATTGGTTACTGAACCAGCCTCGATCCAGGTCAGGTGGTTCATACCGGGATCGGCGGCCAGACGTAACCAGGCGCGGCCGTAAAGCACACCAGCGGGCAGAGGGAATAATGGCGAGCCTTTCGCCATCGCCATCGTGTGGAAGGCGCTCATCCCGTTGACGTGCATCGACTTCGTCCCGCCGTGCGCCTGCGCGCTGTCGATCTGGACGGTCCCGTTGCCGTTCAAACTCAGAGTCCACCGCGTGGCGTTTGGCGCCTGACCCACGGTTCCGGCCTCGAAGTCGTCGCAAAACACCGCTCCCGACGGACAGCCCGAGCTTCCCCCCGTACCGCCGACTGTACCGCCTGTCCCGGCTGTTCCGGTCGTACCGCCGCGGCCGCCCGATCCAGCTGATCCCGTTGTTCCGCCCCGGCCGGCTGTACCCGTCGTGCCGCTGGTGCCTGCGACGCCCGTCGTTCCTGCAGTGCCCGTCGTTCCCGCGCTGCCGGCCGACCCGGTCGTGCCCGCGTTGCCCGTCGTGCCCGCGCTGCCCGTCGTTCCGGCGGTGCCCGTTGCGTTGCTGCCGGCGGTGCCGGTTGCCCCCGCGCTGCCGCTGGTGCCGGCGCTGCCGCTGATGCCGGCGCTGCCGCTGGTGCCGGCGCTACCGGTCGTTCCGGCGCCGGAGGTGCCGGCGGCGCCGGTTCCGCTGGAGCCGCCTGCACAGGCGGAAAGCAAAGCGCAGACGGATGCGACGGCGAGAAGCGAGGGGCAAAGGCTATTCATGCTGCTGCTCCTGGAGGGAAGGAGAAGACCGAGACTCTACCTCAAGATTGCGGCGCGAATCTCCGATAAGCTATCGGCGTGCCGGTCGGCGTGCGGCTGCGGCTTTTCAGGTGGGTTGTGATCCTGTTCCTGATTGTGCTCGCGGTGTGCGGCGCCTTTTTCGCGCCCGGGATCTACGCCGATCTGACGGCGAAGAAGGGCACCTTCGAGACGACGCGGCGCAAGTTCGATCGCCTGCGCCAGATCGCCTACTGGCGATCGCCCGAGCAGAAGCGGCTCGTCAAGGGGCTCGACGGCGCGCCGAAAGCGCCCGCACCCGCGCCGCGCACGTACTACGTGCCACGCCATTGACGCGCGCGACGCGCGTCTCAAGCGCTGACGACGGCCACCCGATTTTCGGTATGAATGCGAACCGCCGTCGGACGGAAGCTGCGGCGCGCGGGCTGGACCGCGGCGGCGCTGCTGCTGCTCGGGTTCGCGGGCGTCGCCGGCGCGAACGCGTGGGTCGCGCATTCGGCGCGCGGGCGCGCGTACGGTTCGGTTGACGCCGTCCCGGCGCGCAGCGTGGCGATCGTGCCGGGCGCGCGCGTCGTCGACGGAAAGCCGTTCGTGCACCTGCGCGGCCGTCTCGAGACGGCGCTGATGCTGTACCGGGGCGGGCGGGTGAAGAAGATCCTCGTGTCCGGCAACGACACCGCGGTCGCGCCCGAAGCGACGGCGATGAGCGCCTGGCTCCGCGAACGCGGCGTCGATCCCGCCGACATTCTCGTCGACGCAGGCGGCTCGCGCACGCGCGAGACGATGGACCGCGCCGCCGACGTCTTCGACATCCGGGACGCCGTGATCTGCACGCAGGACGTGAACACCTCGCGCAGCGTCTATCTGGCCGAGCAAGCCGGAATCGACGCCGTCGCGGTCAGCGTTCCAAGCACGCTCGGGCAGTCGACCCGTTACGTGCAGAGCGAGGCGCTCAAGACCACCCTCGCCTTCTTCGAATCGTTGGTCCGCGACTAACTTCAGCGGAAGAGCGGCGCCAGCACGGGGAGCTCCGCCAACCGTGCGATGAACTGACGCTCCGGCTCGTTCCGCCCGCGCGCGCCGCCGGCGAGCGCGGTCGCCAACGCCTCTTCGAATCCTTCCTCGAACGCCGGCAAGCCCAGGATGTTCGGCTCGAGCGGCAGGTTTCGAACCTGCAGCCGAAGCGTCAGTGTCGAAAGCTGCTTCAGGCTTCGGGCGACCCAGCGCGCCGGATCCTCCGAAGGGACGAACGCCGCCACCAGAGACAGCGCGTCCGCGCGCCGGTGCGCGTTCATCAGCACCGCCAGAACGAACCGGAGCTGCGCGTCGGTCACATCCGCGCGCGCGCGCCTGAGCATGGTCAGGCGCCGCTCCTGCAGCAGCCAGTCGTGAAACATCGCCGCGATCCGTCGATCGCGAAATCGCTCGACCAGGCGCTCCTGCACGCGCGGATCGCGGACGCGATGACAGGCCCGCACGACGGCGAAGGCCGTGTGGAGGTCGCCCTGAGCGATCAAATCGCCGGCGCGCACTTCGAACGACGGGTGCTCCGTCTGCAGCATGAGGTCCACGAGCTGCACCTGGCGGTCGCGGACCTCGTCCTCGAACCGTTCCTGGTGCGCAAATCCGGACCGGTGGTAGCGGAACTGGAGGCCGGTCGCCGGATCCGCGAACGTGCGTACGACGACACTCACCGACGGTCGCTGGAGGTGGAACAGCGAATGAATGAACCCCGGTCCGGCCGAGATGGCGGCGACGTCGCCCGCGCGTCGCAACGTCGTTCCTTGCACGCCGAGCTCGCCCAGCCGAAACCGCCCGTCGAAATCCTGCGACACTGCGAAGGCGAAGGTGGTCTCGATGCTGCTTCCGGCGAGCACGCTGAACGCCCCGGAGAACCCGTGGTCATGAATGGCCGTGGTGGCGTCCACCCAGAAGAGCACGTCGATGACGAAGCGTCGACCGCGAAAGACCGTGAGCGGCGGCTGACCGAAGGTGCTCTTCGGATCGAGCTGAGCGGGAAGATCCGCGGTGGTCAATCCCCAGCGAATGACGTCGTCGGGCTCGACGGCCTCATGCAGGCGCGCAGCCTGCAATCGTTCCACGCAGAGCCCCGGAAACGCGCGCAGGTCGAATTCGCGCGCGGACCACGCCGACTCGATGCTTCGCCCCAGCTCGACGATCGCTGATACGCTCAATCCCGCTATCATTACACCGCACAGCGCGCCATGAACGAGACGAATGACAAGCTCCGCGTCAGCCCCACGGTCGTCGCGACGGCGATGCCCGACGGTGCGGTGCTGATCGACAGCGCGACCGGCGAGTGCTTCGAGCTGAACCGGGTC
>DATMZL010001598.1:0-3749 GCA_035607075.1 Polyangia bacterium | reverse complement strand
CATCGATGTTCCTCTCGACCTCTCGTTGACGATACAGGGGGCCGGTGGGCGAGAGCTGTTCGAGCTGAAACCGCTCATCTTCAAAACACCAGCCGTGTCCGGCGCGTTGTCGCCGTACGCTCGCGTGCTCCTCAATATTCTCGAAGGGGACAGCTCGCTGTCCATCAGAGGTGACGAAGCCGAGGAGGCCTGGCGCATCGTTGAACCGATCCTCGAAGCCTGGGCGGGCGATCGGGTCCCCCTCGAAGAATATCCTGCGGGATCGTCGGGCCCTCCGCGCCTAGCGCCCGCGCCGTCGATGAGCGCGTCGCTTCCTCTCTAATCGAGGATCGACTGTTCGGGCGACGTCACCGGCGCACGCGTCGACACTGAGCATGCGCCACGTGCAGCGCAAGTGAGTCAGCCGTTGAATTGGCGGCCCGCTCAGCCACGTCGCCGTCGGGTGATTAACATGACGTCCGCGACGAACCGTGAGGGCACATGGCGAGCGGGAAGGCAGCGACGGGCAGCTATCGCCAATCCGTGGAGCAAGTCGTGCAGGCGCTCGGCACGGATGCACGGAAAGGACTCTTGGAGGACACGGCGCGCGCGCTCCTGGAGCGCGACGGTCCCAACGAGCTCGCCGCGGAGAAGCGGATTCCGGCGTGGCGCAAGGTTGTCGCGCAGTTCAAGGACGTCCTCGTCATCCTGCTCCTGATAGCCACGGTCATATCGACGGTGGTCTGGATCCATGAACGAGATACAGGACTCCCCTATGAGGCGATGGCGATTTTGGCCATCGTGCTCCTGAACGCGCTCGTCGGATACCTGCAAGAGTCGCGAGCAGAGTCTGCATTGGCCGCGTTGCGGGTCATGACGGCCCCGCAGGCGCACGTGCTGCGTGAGGGCGAGACCCGCACGATTCCCGCGGCCGAGGTCGTGGTCGGCGACATCATCCTCCTGGAAGAAGGCGACACCGTCCCTGCCGACGGACGCGTGATCCAAGCCAGCACCCTACAGACGGCTGAGGCCGCGCTGACGGGCGAGAGTCTTCCCGTCTCGAAGCAGACGGCGCCGATCGCCGAGGAGGCAAGCCTCGCGGACCGCGAGAACATGGTCTTCAGCGGCACGACCGTAACCTACGGTAGGGGGCGAGCCGCGGTGGTCACCACGGGCATGCATACCGAGACTGGGCGGATCGCCGGCATGTTGCACGAAGCGCCCGACGAGACGACCCCGCTGCAACGGGAGCTGAACAGGATCGGGAGGGTGCTGGGCCTCGCCGTCGTCGGCATCGCCGTGGTCATGATCGGGACCATCGTCCTCCTGGAGCACGTGCGCGGCCTCTCGGCGCTCGTCGACGTGCTCATCTTGGGCGTCGCCCTGGCGGTGGCTGCGGTGCCCGAAGGTCTGCCCGCCGTTGTGACGGCGGTGCTCTCGCTCGGCGTTCAGCGCATGGCGAAGCGCAACGCCATTGTTCGCCACCTCCGAGCGGTCGAAACGCTGGGCTCGGCCCAAATCGTTGGCTCGGACAAGACGGGCACGCTCACCAAGAACGAGATGACCGTTCGGGTGGTCGTCACGGCCAGCGGCAGGGTCGCGCTGAATGGTACGGGGTACGCGCCGAGCGGCGGCGCGACGCGTGAAGGCGGCGGTGCCGTCGATGGTGCCCTGCGCGCCGAGCTCGAACGGGCGTTGGCGGTCGCCGATCGCGCCAACAACGCGACCGTCGCGCAGGAGGATGGGCGCTGGGTGGCGCACGGCGATCCAACCGAAGCCGCGCTCGTCGTCGCGGCCCGCAAGGCGGGGCTGGCCGAAAGCCAGCTCTCGGCGCGCCTGCCCAGGATCGGTGAGGTGCCATTTTCGTCGGAACGAAAGTTGATGAGCACGGTCCACACTGACACCGAGCGGAGCGACCGGCTGCTCGTGTTCAGCAAGGGAGCGCCGGACGTGTTGCTCACGCGCTGCAGCCAGGAACTGGTCGGCTCTGAGTCGCGCCCGCTCACCGAGGCGCGCCGCGCCGAGATCCGGGCGGCGAACGATGAGCTGGCGGCGTCTGCGCTGCGTACGCTCGCCGTCGGATTTCGGTCGTTGCCGGCCGGTCACCCCGCCGGCAGCGACGTCGATGAGTCCGTGGAGCGGGATCTCGTCTTCGCCGGCCTGGTGGGGATGATGGACCCACCGCGCCCAGAGGCCGCGGCATCCGTCGCGAAGGCCAAGCGCGCGGGAATCCGCCCCTTGATGATGACGGGCGATCACCCGAAGACCGCGGGTGTGATCGCTCGGGATCTCGGGATCTCGGGCGACGGACGAGTGATCACCGGCGCCGAACTGGAGCGGATGTCCGACGACGATCTAACGTCAGCGCTGCGCGCGTCGTCGGTGTTCGCGCGCGTCAATCCCGAGCACAAACTCCGAATCGTCAAGTTGCTACGCGGCCAAGGTTTCGTGGTGGCGATGACCGGTGACGGCGTCAACGATGCACCCGCCCTCAAGGCGGCCGACATCGGGGTGGCCATGGGCAGGGCGGGCACCGACGTCGCGAAGGGCGCCGCCGACATCGTCCTCGCGGATGACAACTTCGCGACGATCGTGGCGGCCGTCGAGGAGGGTCGCGCGATCTTCGCCAACATCCGCAACTTCCTCCGATACTTGCTGTCCTCGAACATCGGCGAGGTCGCGACAATGTTCTTCGGCGTGCTGCTCGCCGGGCCCCTTGGTCTCAGGGCCCAGGGCGAAAGCGGGCTCGCCCTTCCCCTGCTCGCGACGCAGCTGCTCTGGATCAACCTGCTCAGTGACGGAGCGCCGGCGCTCGCCCTCGGCGTCGACCCGCCCGACGAGGTGCTCATGGACAGACGCCCTCGGCCCCGCGAGGAGCGCGTCGTCACCGGTGGGATGTGGGGCGGCATCTTGCTGGTCGGTGTGGCGACCGCGGCGTCCACGCTCCTCGCGCTGGACCTGACGCTGCCGGGTGGCTTCTTCGAAGGCGCGGGAACGATGCGCCACGCGCAGACGATGGCCTTCACTACGCTCTCGGTGGCCCAGGTGTTCAACGCGTTCAACGCGCGCTCGGAGCACCGGAGCGCTTTCGCGCGTCTTTTCGCGAACCGGTGGCTGTGGGCGGCCGTGGGCTTGTCGATCGCGTTGCAGGTGGCGGTCGTCTACGTGCCGTTCCTTCAGCGCGCGTTTTCGACGACCGCCCTCAGCGGCCGTGACTGGCTGCGCTGCGCGGCGCTCGCCAGCATCACGTTATGGGTGCGCGAAGCAAGCAAGCTCTTGAAGCGAGCGGGACACGCCTCCGCGTCTGTTCGAATCGGGGCGCGTACCCGCGTGACGTCATGATCGTCACGCTCACCCTGAACCCTGCCGCCGATCAGACCCTCTGGGTCGAGCGCGTCGATCCGGGCAGGGTTCATCGGGTGCTCAGCAGCCAGATCGATCCCGCTGGCAAGGGCATCAACGTCTCCCGCATGGCCCATCGCCTCGGCTGGCCCACGATAGCGTTCGGGTTCCTGGCTGGCGACACCGGCGACATCGTCGAGGAAGCGTTGCACAAGGAGGGCGTCCAGCACCATTTCGTCCGCATCACGGGTCAGACCCGCTTGAACGTCACGATCGTCGAGGCGGCTGGAACGGCAACGAGCTTCTTCGGTCCTGGACCCGCCATCCCTCCGGAAGGGATTTCGGCGCTGGAGTCCCTGTTCCACTTCTGGCTGCACGCGGCGCGCATTCTCGTGATCGCGGGGAGCCTGCCGCCCGGGGTGCCGGAC
>DATMZL010001644.1:0-5301 GCA_035607075.1 Polyangia bacterium | reverse complement strand
TCGCGGGAGGTTCGGAACCCGTTGAGGGTTCTGGGCCAGATAGCCCCCGGGAGTTTTCTCGGTTTTTTCCTGCCCGTCACGAGTCCGTCACGGCCCCCCTCTACGCTGCGGCCCAAATGGCAGCGGCTGAAGCAAACGTCGACCGGCGCGTTTTGGTGGTCGAAGACGAACCCGATCTCCGCGAGCTCCTCACCTACAACCTCACCGCGGCGGGATTCAAGGTGCAGGCCGAAGAGAACGGGGCCAAAGCGCTGGCGGCGGTACAGAGCTTCGCGCCTGACGTCGTGCTTCTGGACCTGATGCTGCCCGACATCCCGGGCACCGAGATCTGCCGGCGGATCCGGGGCGGCGAGGCGGGGGCGCGGCAACCGGCGGTCATGATGTTGACCGCGAAGGGCGAGGAGATCGATCGCGTCGTCGGCTTCGAGCTCGGCGCCGACGACTACGTCGTGAAGCCGTTCAGCGTTCGCGAGCTGGTGCTTCGGGTCGGCGCGATGCTGCGCACGCGCAGGCCGCCGCCCACCAACGGAACCAGCGGCCATCAGCGGCGGCGCTACGAAGTGGGCCCGCTCGAGCTCGACGTCGACGGCTACCACGTTTTCGTGAACGGGAAAGAAGTGCACGTCAGCACGCTGGAGATGCGGCTGCTCGTCTACCTGGTCGAGCACCGCGGGCGCGTTCGCTCGCGCGAGGACCTGCTCGAGGACGTGTGGGGCTACAAGCCGGGCGTGTCGACGCGGACAATCGACACGCACGTGAAGCGCCTGCGCGACAAACTGGCGGAGGCCGGCTCGCTGGTGGAGACCGTGCGCGGTACGGGCTATCGCCTGTCCGCCGAATTCCCCGTCGTCGTCAAGGAGTGAACCCTTTGAGGGTTCCCGATTCAGTTGTCGGGTACGGCGCGCGGATGAGCGACACGCTGATCCAGACGCCGAAGCTGAAGTAGAGCGACATCCACAGCATCTCCCAGCGCCAGTCCTCGATCCGCATCGTCACCACCCAGCGCGTCGCGGCGTCGCGAACTCCGTCGGCGAACGGCAGATAGCGCGCGCCGGCCGCCTGGTCGCTGCGCCAGCGTCCGAAATACATCGGCACGTCGATCGTCGCGAGGAAAACGAAGTAGCCCGCGATGATCCAGATCGCCTGGCCGGCGAACGCGCGCATCGACCCCTGCAACCGCGGGCGCACGATGATCAGGCCGACGATCAGCAGCGTCGCCACCATCGCCCAGGTCGATTCCTCCAGCGTGTTACCGATGTAGTTGGTCGTGATCACGGAATACCAGGAGAACGTCTCCGCCATCGCAATCAACGGAACCATGACGCGCGAGATCGCGAGCGCGACAGGTTTCCTGGTCTCGACGGCGAGGACCCGCAACAAAAGCGCGCACTGGGCTGCGAAGCAGAGCTCGGCGATCGTCGCCACGGTCCGTCCGACCGCAACCGCCGACAGCCACGAATCGACGACGACGATCCGCTGGACATCGGCGCGCGGGAAGATCGACCGAAACGCGCAGCCGAACACGAACGGCGCCGACAGCAACAACTGCCGGCGTCGCGTCGCGATCGCGGGATCGCCCGGAGCACGCCGCACCGGCAGCACACCGGCGAGGATCCAGGCGCATATGTTGACCGCGCTGACGCCGATGAGGGCGAACCACCACGTTTTGACGCTCATTAGCGCGGGCCACGATGCCAGCGGCGCATTGATTACGCAATTAATGCCGCCAACCAACGTATGCAACGATCGTCAAACAGCGATCGCTAATCGTGACAAAGTCGACACATGACTGTGGGCGCCAGCTAACCTTGCGATGATACGGTCGCTTTCAAGGAGGGCCCATGGCCACTTTCTTCGAAGAGCTGAAAGAGCAACGTTGGGATGACCATCGGTTCTATCACCACAGCCGGGTCAACCAGTCGCTTCACCTGATCAGCGCCTGCAGCTTTCTCGTGACGTACGCGCTGCTGTTCACGCACCCGGTCGCGGCGGCGCTGTTCGGATGGACGTTCGCGATGTGCATCCGTCAGGTCGGCCACTTCTTCTTCGAGCCCAAGGGCTACGACGAGATGAACCAGGCCACCCACGAATACAAGGAGCAGGTGAAGGTCGGGTACAACCTGCGCCGCAAGGTGATCCTGCACTCGATCTGGGGGCTGGTCCCGCTGATTCTGTTCTTTTCGCCGACGATGTTCGGCCTTTATTCAGCGCCCTGGACCAATCTGAGCAGCTACTGCGAGCACCTGGCGCGGCTGTGGATTGGGCTCGCGGCCGGGGCGCTGCTGTTCCGCACCGTCCACCTCTTCTTCCTCCGCGGCGTGCAGACCGGGCTGGTGTGGTTCACGAAGATCCTGACGGATCCGTTCCACGACATCATGCTGTACCACAAGGCGCCGATTTATTTGATGCGCGGCGAGCTCATCGAGCCCGCGAAGCAGCACGCGTAACGGCCGGTTCGCGCGGCTGACGCGGAGCAAAGCCGAACCGGTGCTCGAGCATCTCGCGCAGAACGCGGCGTTTGATCGATTGATTGGTCAACGCCGCATCGGCCCACCAATAACCGTCGTTATGCATTGCCTTCGCGCCCGCAATCAGCTTGTCGGCGACCGTTTGAAAGTCTGCGTCCGTGTACGCGAGGTTGAAGATCAACCGGCCGGTGCCGACCCAGCTGAGCGCCAGGCCCTCGGCGCGCAGGTAGTACTGCAGCATCCAGTTGTAGCGGGAGGGCTGCGTGTACGAGATCGTCCAGATCGTGGACATGTTGGCGACCTGCAGCGGCAGGCCTTCGGCGCGCAGGCGTTCATTGAGGCGCGCGGCGCGGCCGTCCCACACGGCATCGAGGCCGTCATAGCGGGACGCGGTCTCCGGCGTCTCGAGGCTGACGAGGAACTCCTGCATAGCCCCCATCACGTAGGGATGGGAGTTGAAGGTGCCGCGCGCGAAGCAGATGTCGGCGGGATGGTCGTCGCGAAAGCGGCGCATCAGGTCCTTGCGGCCGCACAGCACGCCGATCGGCAGCCCGCCCCCCAGCGTCTTGCCGTAGGTGACCATGTCGGCGCCCACGCCGAAGTACTCCTGGGCGCCACCGCGCGCGATCCGGAACCCGACGAACACCTCGTCGAAGATCAACACGATGCCGCGGGTCGTACAGACCTCGCGCAGCCGCTTGAGCCAGTCGGCGTAGGCGGCGCGATCGAAGCGCGCGCCGCGCGAGCTGTCGAGCAGCGTCGAATCCGTCGGGGCGTTCGCGTTCGGGTGCAGCGCCTGCAGCGGATTCACCAGCACGCACGCGATGTCGCGCCGGCGCCGGAGCACGCGCAGCGCGTCCTCGTCCATGTCCTTCAGCGTGTACGTGTCGCGCGCCGGCGTCGGGTTGCCCACGCCCGGTTGCACGTCGCCCCACCAGCCGTGGTAGGCGCCGCAGAAACGAACAAGGCGCGAGCGCCCGGTGTGATAGCGCGCCAGCCGCACCGCCTGCATCACCGCCTCGGTCCCCGACATGTGGAACGAGACCTCGTCCAGCCCCGAGATCTTGCGCAGCCGTTCGACGTTGTCGGCGACGACCGGGTGGTAGCTGCCCAGCACCGGCCCCAGATCGCGCACGCGTTCGGCGCCGCGCTCGATGCATCCCTTGTAGAAGTCGGTGCCCAGAACGTTGACGCCGTAGGAGCCGCTCACGTCATGGAAGCTGTTCCCGTCGGCGTCGGTCAGCATCACGCCCGACGACGATCGATAGAACGAACCGCTCTTCAGATGGCGGGTCACGAGCCCGCGGTATTGGAACGGGACGCGGTAAGCGGCGGTGAACTGAAGATCGGAGATTCCGGGCGCTGCCTGCTCGGTGAGCCGCCGCGTCTCGACGAATCGATCCTGAAACAGCTTCGCGAGCCGCCAGAAACCCTCGCGGCGGCGCGCGGCGATCGCCCTCGGCGCGTCGTCGGAAGCGAAGAATCCCTCTTCGTCGTACTCGTAGAACAGGACCAGCTTCGCAAACATGCGCGACATGCGCGCGTGTCCGCGCAGCGACGGGTGCTTCGCCTTCGACAGTTCCAGACGCGCCTTCACCTTCACGAACAGATAGCCGAGGCCGGCGGCGCCCGCCGCCCACGTCACCGGCGAAGAAACGAGGTCAACAGTCATGTCGGCTCCTTCTAGTACCATTGTGGAACTGCGCTCCGCGCTGGCGCGCATCGCGCTGCAGGAAGACGTTAACTTCCTTGTCACCAACCGCATCCCGCGCCGTGTCGTGACGCAGTTCATGGGTTGGTTCGGCAAACGCACCAATCCCGTCGTACGGGATCTCTCGCTGGCGATCTGGCGGTTGTTTGCCGACGTCAATCTCGACGAAGCCGCGAAGCAGGAGTTCGCGAGCCTGCACGATTGCTTCGTCCGTGAGCTCAAACCGGGCGCACGCCCGATCGACCCCGATCCGACCGTCCTGGTCAGCCCGTGCGACGCAATCGTCGGCGCCTGCGGCGCCATCGAAGGCACCCGCCTCTATCAGGCCAAGGGTTTCCCGTACACGCTGAACGACCTGCTCCACGATCCGGAGCTGATCAGCCTCTACCGCGATGGCCGCTACGTGACCCTGCGGCTGTCCTCCAGCATGTATCACCGGTTCCACGCTCCGCACGACTGCCGGGTCGAACAGGTCACGTACATCTCGGGCGATACCTGGAACACCAACCCGATCACCGTCAATCGCGTCGAGAAGCTGTTCTGCAAGAACGAGCGGGCGATCCTGCGCACGCGCCTCGCCCGCACCGGCCAGCTCGTCACGCTGGTGCCTGTCGCGTCGATCCTGGTGGCGAGCATCCGGCTGCGCTTCCTCGACGTGCTCCTCCACCTCCGTTACCGGGGCCCCAACGTGATCCGTTGCGACGCGCCGTTTCGCAAAGGCGAGGAGATGGGTTGGTTCGAGCTCGGCTCGACCATCATCGCCTTCGTCCCGGCCGGGCTCACGCTCGCCGACAACGTGAAGCCGGGCGCGACCATCCGGATGGGGCAGCCGCTCTTGCGGCTGCCCTGATCGTTGCGTCAAACGGCCGCTCCGCGCGCCATCGCACCGACGCCGGTGAGCGCCGGACGAGACGCGATCCGGGTGCCGGCGATCCGCGGCGGAACCGAGGACGGGATCTGCGGCTGCAGCGGGACCAGGTGCTGGCGGAACACCTCGTGCCCGGCGGCCAACGTTCGCCGTTCGATGCTGGCGCGCGTCTGCTCGCGCGAGCAGCGGATCGCGCGCTGACACGCATCCAGCAGGTTGTCGCCGATCGCGCCGTTGACGCCTTCGGCGACGAG
>DATMZL010001372.1:0-2879 GCA_035607075.1 Polyangia bacterium | reverse complement strand
GCCTCGAGGTAACCGCCCTGACTGCGCTTCGCCACCGGGAGTGACGTGGTTCCGTTGGCCTCGAGGGCCGTGTTCAGCGCGGCGGTATCGCCGATGAACAGCGCCGCGAGCTCGCCGCGCGCGGAGAAGCCGCGGGTGCGCGTGCGCGCGTCGACCTCGATCAGGCCGACCGGGACACTGCCCACCGTCGACCGCAGGCTGTTGCCCGAGGTCGCGTAGTAACCCGAGGCGCCGAAGATCGTCGCGAGCATCGGCTCGTACGTCAGTCGGCCGACGGCGCCGAAGTCGCGCGCGGCGGCGAACATCGCTTCCTGGTGCCCGTCGGCGACGGCCGTCTCGGCGGTGAAGCCGTTCGCGTTGAAGCCGTTCACGAGAAAGAGCTGGTAGGCGAGGCCGGTCGCGAGCTCGCCGAAGATGCCGAAGCCGGGCTCGCGCCAGGTCGACGGGATGATCAGCGTGTCGACCAGCGGGCGGTCGACGCCGTTGAACGTCGGCGGCTCGTGATAGATGTTGATGATGCCGACGGGCATCAGGATCAAGCCGGCGCGCAGGTTAACGCTGCGGCTCACGAGCCCGTCGATGTAGGCCTGCTCGATCTCGACCTCGCCGGCGTCGTCCGCCGACGAGACGGCGTGCTCGACCTCGACCTCCGAGTAGAAGCGGATGCGATCGGTGAAGTTGTGGCCGACGAACAGCACGAAGCGGCGCAGGTCAACGATCGCGGGGCCGTTCGACGGCGCGTTCAGCGTCAGCTCGCCGTAGCCGCCCACGGCGGTGCCCGTCAGCGGGGGCGCGCCACCCAGCGGCGTCTCGATCGGCGTCTCGCGCGGGAGCGCGGTCGCGGGCATGTCGCGCTCTGGCGGCAGGTCCACGACTGGGCCGGGCGCGGGCACGATGGCCGGCGGGGCGGACGGCGGGGGGGCGGCGCTCGGCGTGGCGGGAGCAGGCACGGTCGCGCCGGCAAGCGCATTCGCTGGGGTAGGGCCTGCGGCACCGGGCGGCACCGGAATCTGCGCCGCGGCCGGCCCGGCAGCCAGCGCGGTCACCGTCGCGAGAACCACGGCCAGCGCCGGGGCGGCCTCCCCGCGGGCGATCCTGGCGCGGCGCCAAATGATTTTGAGAGGCATTCTCATTTTCATTATCAATCAAATATCAGGCGCTCGGCCCGGGCGTCAATCGCGTTTTCTCTGATTCGTTTTCTCTGATTTGTTGCGCGCCGCTACGCCTGGCATCCGCCGTCGTGGCCGGAAAAAACTGGCGGCATCGCGGTCGCCGCTCGACCATCGTTGGACCGTGGCGGACGCCGCTCCGAAGTCCCGCAAGAACCTGCTCTGGACGTCGACGACCTACTTCGGCGAGGGCCTGCCCTGGAGCTTCCTCCACCAGATGGTGCTGGAGTTCCTGGTCCAGATCGGCGCTTCCCACACCGCGGGCTCGATGACGTCAGCGCTTCATACCGCGACGTCGCTCAAGTTCCTCTGGAGCCCGATCGTCGACTTGTTCGGCCGCCTGCGGACCTGGGTCTGGGTGATGCAAATCGTCCTCGGCGTCGGGATGATCGGCGTCGCGAGCGTCTCGAGTCACGGCAACTCGTGGCCCCTCTGGATCGGCCTCGGAACGCTCGCGATCCTCCTCGCCACGCACGACATCGCCTGCGACGGCTTCTACTTGCAGGCACTTGACCGGAAGGGTCAGGCGCTCTATGCCGGGACGCGGACCGGCGCATTCAAGCTCGCCACGATCGTCGGCTCTTCGTTCCTGGTCGTGTTGGCGGCGCGGAAGGGCTGGCAGATCGGATTCAGCGCCGCCGGCGTCCTGATGTTTCTGACGGCGGCGGCGAATTTCTGGGTGATGCCGCACCCGCCCGAGCAGAAGGCCACGGGCGCGCGCGCGCATGCCGGTGGCGTCGCGAAAGCGCGCGCGTTCGGTGAGGCGTACAAGACCTTCCTGACGCAGCCGAACGCGGCGGTGGTCCTGGCGTTCCTGATCTTCTATCGGGTCGGCGACATCATGATGTTCGGAATGGCGAAGTTTTTCCTGCGCGACATCGGCGTCGACACCGAACACCGCGGTTTTCTGAACGGCTTCAGCATCAGCGCCACGATTCTGGGGGCGATCGTCGGCGGCGCGATCATCTCGCGCAAGGGCCTGGCGCGCTGTCTGACGCCGATGGCGTTCTTGCAGAACCTGGCGATCCCTCTGTACTTCGGCCTCGCGATCTTCAAGCCAAAATTCGCGGGCATCTTTCCGTTCGTCATCGTCGAGCAGTTCGTCGCTGGCGTCGGGCTGACGGCGTTCTCCGTGTTCCAGATGCAGCGCTGCCGGGCCGATTTCTCGGCCGCGCACTTCGCCTTCATCACCGCGATCGTCGGAGGGGTCAGCACGCTGAGCGGAATCTTCGCCGGGCCGCTCAGTTCCTGGGTTGGATGGCCGGTCTTCTTCGCGCTCTGCTTCGTCGCCAGCGTCCCCAGCCTGGTGCTGGTGTTCTTCGTGCCGAAGGAGCCGATTGAAACGACTCTCGCGGCGCGCTGAGACGGCGATGGGCGCGCCGCCGTCGTTCGTGTTCGCGCACGGCGCGGGCGCGGCGTCCTCGTCGGATTGGATGCGGGCGTGGCGCAAGCGGCTGGCGACGCTGGGCGACGTCACGGCGTTCGACTACCCGTACATGCGCGACGGGCGGAAGGCGCCCGATCGTTTGCCGGCGCTGATCGACGCGCACCGCGCGGCGCTGGCGAAGGTGCGGGCGCGCGCGAAGGGTCCGGTGTTCCTGATCGGGAAGTCGATGGGCGGCCGCGTCGGCTGTCACCTGGCGCTCGAGGAACGCGTCGCGGGCGTCATCTGCCTCGGCTACCCGCTGCAGTCGCCGACGGGCGCGATGC
>DATMZL010001638.1:0-5155 GCA_035607075.1 Polyangia bacterium | reverse complement strand
ACGGTCCTCGAGATAACCATCCCCGCCGGCCCGATCACGCCCGCCGGTCCGCCTTACCTGTACCGCATCAAGGCGCTGTCGCCTGGTCAGGTCGTCGTGCAGATCCCCCGCAACTCGGCCACGACCGACGTATCGCAGCCGCCGTACACGATCACGCTGAACATCAGCTGATCGCCGCGCGAGTCACGGCCGGCGGGTCATCGTCGTCGTCGTCTGATTGAAGTAACCGCGCGCCCCGGTGCCGGCGTCCGTGTTCTGCGTCGTCGTCATGGTGCCGCAGTCGGCGGAGAACGATGCACCGAAGAGCGCGAAGCCGCTCCACGGGCACGCACGCCGTCATCGGCGGCGGAAGAATCATCACGGCCGCGTCGAAGGCGGTGCCGGCGTCGATCGGCGCGGATCCACCGCCGGGGAACAGCGCGGTGCAGGACGCGAACGCGGACGCGATGCCGGCCAGCGCAAGCCCTCGGTACACCATTGCCGCCTCCGGCGACGAGGCCAGCACGCACCGTGACGCCGATGGATCGCCGGCGTAACGCGCTCTACTGCGATCCGAAAACGAGGCGCTTCAGCCCGCCCTGCACGTCGAGCTGCGTGAGCGCCTCGAACCCGCCCACGGGCGTGCCCGCGACGACGACGATCGGAAACTCTTCTGACTTGGCGGCGGTCACGACCCAGGAGCGCTCGGCCTCGTCGTTGGCGACGTCGACCACGTTGAACGCGATATCGCGCCCGCGCAGCAGGTCCTCGATCTTCTTCTTCGTCCGGTGATCCTTGCCGTCGAAGTAGACGACCACCGGGGCCTGCATCGACGCCGGCTCGGGCGCGGACGCGGCGGCCGCGCCGGGCGTGTTCTCCTCGCCGTGGATCGGTTTGCCGAGCAGATCGTTCACGGTGTTCGCGACCTCGCGCACGCGCTTCAGGACCGGGCCTTCGTTCCCGGTCTCCTGCAGCCCGCGGTGGACGATCACCCGCAGCTTGTCGGTCAAGCCTTGCAGCATTGTGATCGCGGCTAGTTCGCGGTGGCCGAACGGACCGTCTCGACCGGCGCGTGCGCCTCGGCCTTGGCCGAGCGACGGGCGAGGACGCGCTTCCCGAAGTCGATGATCTTCGCCGTGCGCGTCTTCTTGATGTCGTCGGCCAGGTGCTGCGCCAGGTTGGCGGCCGTGCTGGCGACCGTGCCGTGGCGCGGATAGAACAGCGACGATCCGCGCCAGCGCTTCTTCGCGAGGTAGGCGCGCAGGTCGTCGACCGTCAGCCCGGTCTCCTCGAGCACGGCCTTGTATTCGGCCTTCGCCGCGAGCCGCGCCTTGAACAGCATCATCTGGACGCGCGAGTAGACGTTCACGGCGCCGTCGCCGTTGGTCTCGATCGCGCAGTAGATGCCCTGCGGGTACTTCTCCGTGATCATCGACTGGACGCCGTCGGAGACGCCCGCCGACGGCATGCAGCCGAACGGCTTCACCGACAGGGTCATCGTCGCCTTCGCCTTGGCGATGTTGAGGATCAGCTTGCCGACCTCCATGTGGCCTTCGCCGCCGCGGAGGTGGTTGTTGTAGAACGGCGCTGCCGCCTCGGCGACCGTCGTCATGTCGGCCAGGTGAACGTCGTGCAGGCCCATGATGTGGCCGAGGCCGTAGAACGTCCCCTTGATCACGTGCTTGGCGAGCCAGAGCATCGCCAGCTTCTTGCGCACGTTCACGCCGACGAGGCCCTTGCGCGACTTGTCCTCGGTGCGCAGCACCATGCGCTGCTGCGTGTCCCAGGTCTGCTCCCAGATCATGAACAGGATCCAGGCGGTCACGGGCTGGATGTCGCACTCGGCGCCCTCGGCCTCGAGGAACTTCTGCAGGCCGTAGTTGCCGTCGCCCTCGGTCGTCATCGCCCAGAACTCGCCGATGATCGACACCTTCGGCTTGACGATGGTGCGGTCGACCTTGACGTTCATCAGGTTGCGGCGCGTCTGGATCAGCGCCCACATCAGAGACTTCTCCGTGGGGTTCTCGAACGCGTCGTGGATCAGCTTCTTCGACGCCTCGATCGCGTGGTTCGTCGACCCGGGCACCACCTCGTACGGGCGGATGCGGTAGCCGATCATGTTGATGACGTCGCCGATCAGGATCGACTGCAGCACGGTGATGAAGAACTTCGGGTTCATCTTCAGACCCTGCTCGTCGCCGGTCGCCTGTTTCAGGCCGCCCTGCTGCTGGAACAGCATCACCCGGAAGCCCTCGAAGCCGGAGTCGCGCAGCGCCTTGCGGTACTCGGTGACGTAGGTACCGAAGCGGCAGGGACCGCAGGCGCCCGCGGTGATGAACACGTGGTTCTCGACGATGTCCTTGACCGGAATCTTCTGCTCGTCGCGCAGGTAGGAGAGGTACTTCACCAGGTTGCCGACGGTGAAATACGTCGGGTTGCACTGGCCGCGGTTGCCGAACTCCTTGCCGAACGTCAGCGCCGCGTTGTCGGCGACGTCGATCGCCTTGGTCTTGTAGCCGAGCCCGCGCAGCGCGCCCTGCAGGAACAGGTCGTGCGCCATGGTCAGGCCGGACAGCAGCACCGTCGTGTGCGCGCGCTGCTTGCCCGTGAACGTGTTCGGGTTCGCATCGCGCCAGTGCTCCTTGCCGGGCTCGAGGCCGAGCGCCGCCATCTGCTCCAGCTCGAACTTTTTCAACTCGCCGTCGACGTCGATGTCGACGTTGTTGTTCTCCCCGAGGATCGGAAGCTTCATTCGAACATTGCCGCTCTTGGCCTTGCTGTCGACAGTTTCCACGTTGATTGCCTCCGGTTGTCTTAAACGCGCGCCACGATTTCGCGGTCGTCGACGCGCTTCATGATTCCCATCCGCACCAGGCCCGCGTCCTTGGCCTGTTCGACGACGTTCACCTTGGGCTTGTTGGCCTCGACCTTCGCCGAGTACGCAGCAACCTTCGCCTTCGTCTCGTTGATCATCGCTTCCAGCGCCGGGTCCTGCTGCTTGCGCGCCTCCAGCTGCTGGCGTTTCAGCTCGAGCAGCGACAGGCGCTTCTCTTCCATCCGGAACTTCAGCTCGTCTGTCCGGTGCGCCGTGTCCTCGAGGCGCTCCTCGTGCAGCTTCAGCGAGTGCGCGTAGGTCTTCACGCGGATCTTGATCGAGCCGCCCGGCTTGTTGGCGTCGATGTCATGCAGCGCCGAGTACGGCGTCGCCGACGCCGCGATGATCGAATCGATGAGCCCGTAGGTGGGCGCGTCGTGGCCGCACTTGAACGACGACAGGTCCAGCACGACGACGTTGGGGTGACGCGCGGCAAACTTCGCCGCCCACACCTTCTGCACGGAGTTGGCCGAGTAGTTCTCCGGCCACACGTCCTGCACTTCCAGCGGCGTCTCGATCCGCCCGGACTTGATGTCGCTCTCGAAAAATCGTCCAAGCCACACCGGATCCTTCGGGATAGATCGCATCGACAGGATCGGATAGCCGAGGACCTGGAACTCCTCGAGCACGCCGTGATTCAAGCCCGGGTCCGAGTGGTACGGCCGCCCGATCATCAGCACCGCGACGCGGTTCTCCGCCTCGACGGTCTCGAGGATCGCCTTGCCCTTGTTCTGCAGATCGGCGTCGACGATGTCCATCGCCTTCCAGCCCTGCACGCAGGCGAAGTCGCTCTCGTCCTCGGTCACGCCCAGCAGCGGCCCGAACGCCTTGAACATCTGGCTCTTGAGCAGCGACGGCTCCGTGAAGGTCAGCGCCGGGTCGATGTAGCTGATGCCGCGATCCGCGAAGAAGTCGGTCTCCTTCGTGAACGCCGCCTTCATGACCTCGGGCGCGCCCGCGACGATCGGACACGACGCCGTGTCCATCGTCTTGTTGAGGCCCGGGGGCACGTGCGTGATGCAGGGGAAGAAGACGTACTTCAGCTTCTTGCCGCCCTCTTCCTGCTGATGGTGATGAAAAAGCAGGTTGTGGATGTGCGCCTGCGCGACCTTCGACGGGTAGCAGGGATCGATCGACCCGTACTTGCCGCCCTCCAGCCACATCTCCTCCGACGTCTCGTCGGAGAAGACGACGTTCTGCTTCTGCAGGCCCAGCGTCTCGAGGTAGGTGCGGAAGTACGGCGCCAGCGTCCAGATGTTGAGCACCTTCGGAATCCCAACGCGGATCGTCCGCCGCGCCGCCCACGCTTCCGGCGTCGACCGCTGGAAGGTGCGCTGGATCTGGGTCTTCTTCGCGCCCAGGTTCAGGAACGCCTTCTCGACCTTCACGTCCGTGATGACGGTGGTCGCCTCGGGCATCGGCTCGGCGTCGTAGAAGTGCCGGAACACCTGCTTCGACTCGTAGTCGACCAGGTTCGGGAACTCCTTCATCAGCTTCTTGCGCTCCTTGGTGAGCGCGATCATCGCCTCTTCCGACTCGACGGTCCCCTTCTCGCAGGAGAAGCCCGAGATGTACCGCGACGTCCGGCCGTCGGGCGTCTCGGTGTCAATGAATGTCCGCGCGCAGTTGTTGGGGCAGAAGTGGCAGCGCGTCGACTCGTCGTTGACGGCCTTGAACCGCAGGTCGATAGCGGCGTCGATGCCGATGAACGTCGAGAACCCCTTGCGCATGACCACGCGCCGGGTCTCCATCGCGGCGCCGATCGCGCCCGCCTCGCCCGTGTGCGGGTGGACGTACACCTCGGCGCCGGGAACGCGCGCCTTGATGTAGTCGACCTGCGCCTTCAGCGCGGCCAGGTTGTGCTGCGTTCCGCCCTGGAGGACGAACTTCTTGCCCAGCTCCGCCATGCGCGGGATCTGCACGACGTACTGCCAGACGTTCTTCGGCAGCACCTGCGCGAGGCCGGCGAGCAGCTCCTCCTTCGAGAAGCCCTCCTTCTGGAAGTTCACGCGGTCCGAGTCGAGGAACACGGCGCAGCCGTAGCTGAACTTCGGCGACAGCTTGGCCTCGAAGGCGACGTCGGCGTAGTCGGTCACCTTGACGCCGAACTGGTCGGCCATCGCCTGCAGCAGCATGCCGTTGCCGGCCGAGCACTGGTTCGACAGGCGGAAGTTCTTGATGTCGCCGTTCTGCATGAACAGGACCTTGATGTCCTGCCCGCCGATGTCGCAGATGACGTCGACGTCGCCGAAGTACGTGGTCGCCGACATCATGTGAGCGACGGTCTCGACGATGTTCACG
>DATMZL010001675.1:0-10814 GCA_035607075.1 Polyangia bacterium | reverse complement strand
CTCCACTGGAATGGCGGGAGGCGGAGGCACGAGCGGCGTGGCGGGAACGACGGGTGTCGCGGGCACCGGCGGCGTGACCGGCACCGGCGGGACCGGCGGTACGCGCATCTGTCTCGCGCTTTGCACCGTCGGACGCATGTGCTGCGACGGCGCGTGCGTGAACATGCAGAACGATCCGTTCAACTGCGGCAAGTGCGGCAACATCTGCCCGCCGACCACGCCCTACTGCCGCGACGGCACCTGCGGGCGCCCCGAGTGCGCCATCGACGCTTGCCTCGGTACGACGACCTGCTGCGGAAGCACGTGCTGCGCCGCCGGACAGATCTGCTGCGAGGACCAAGGGCCGATCTCGCGGCTGCCGACCTGTTACACGCCGACCAAGGACCAGCCGACCTGCCCGCAAGGTTGCGCGCCCGAATGCCGGAGCGATCGCAACCAGAAGAAGAACATCACGCCTGCCGACACGCAGCTGATCCTCGACAAGGTGGCGCGCCTGCCGATCTCGACGTGGACATACAACGAAGAGCCGAACGCGGTTCGCCACCTCGGACCGATGGCGCAGGACTTCCGCGCCAGCTTCGGCCTCGGCGCCGACGACCGCACGTACAACTCCGTCGACGCGCACGGCGTGGCTCTGGCCGCGATCCAGGCGCTGGAGCGCGTGGTTGCCGCGCAGGAGAAGCGGATCGAAAAGCTCGAGCGCGAGAACCGGCGCCTGTCGCGCCGGCGCTGATTCAGAGGCCGATGTCGACGAACGCCGGCTCGGTCATGCTGGCGATCGGAACGCTGCGCCAGATCCCCTGCGTACCGATCTGATATTCGAGGGCGCGCGCGGCGGCATCGCAGGTGACACGAAACAGACGCGTCTTCCTGATCGGGTGGAGGTCCTTGCTCCCCGCGCACCGAAGGACGACGCGGTCCGGCTGCTCGCCCTCGGGGATTCGAATGACGCCCTCGATGCGCCGCTGGCGCGGGCACGGGACGCGGACGTGGTTGTCGCCCGCGATGACGGTGACGGTCATCGGATCGGATTCGCAGTTCTGCCCGGACGCCGTGATCGAAAGCGTCGCGCCCTCCGGTAGGCCTTCGATGTCGCAGCGCCCATCTGTTCCGTGGCAGGAGTGAAAGCCGCCGCCACCGACTTCGTCGGCCGACGCGGTGAACGACCCGCTGTCGCCTCCGTCCAGCGCCAGCCGCAGGCGCGCGAGGCCCTCGAGCGGATCGCTCCGGCAAGGCGGGTTCAGGCAGATCGGATCGGGATCGCCGCTGGGCGGGATCGCGACCCGCTGTTCGAGGTACCAGCCGGGGCCGCGCGCGACGACGGTAACCTCCGATGTCTGGTCGGGCACCGACAGCGCGAACCTGCAGTCTGTGCCGACGGTGTCCGCGTCGTCGTCATCGTCGGGATCGCCTCCGTACGCCAGCAGGTGCACGTTCTCGATCGGGCACCGCGCGCCACGCGGAAATCCTACCGCGCCGCGGAGCTTCGCGCGTGCCTGCAACGCGACGTCAAGCCCCTCCGCCGGCGCTGCCACGCCGGTGACCTTCAGCGTGCGCACGCCGGCGCCGGAGAAGGTGAGGTCGTAACGCTGCCCCGGGATCAATCCCTCGATCGAGAACGTGCCGTCCTCGACGTCGGCATCGCCGGCGTCGTCGCCGCGGCCGCTCAGAACGGCGCTGACGACTATGCCGGGCAGCGGGGTCAGCTTGCCGCGGATCGTTGCGCCGATCGCGAGGCGGATGTCGACCTCACGTGTGCCCTCGGCGCGCGCGAGGACGTCGGGTACGACGCCGACGAGCTCCTCCATCGACGCGATCAGCGTGTAGCGGCCGGACGGCAGATGGATCTCGTAGGAGCGCGTGCCTTTCGGGATCAACGCGCGGAACCGTCGCGAGCCGTCGTCCGCGACGACTTCCAGGTCGCTCGTTCGCTCGACGTCCGGCGGGAACAGAAAGCGTCCGCGCAGGTACGCGATGCCCACGGATTCACCATGCGCGGGCGGCGCGGGCGCGCGCGTCGGCGACGTTTCCACCGGCAGCACCGGCTCGGCCAGCTCGGGCGCGATCGGCGTCGGGCTTCGCCGCGGCTGGCGGCGCGTGACCTTCACGGTCACCACCACCAGGGCGACGAGCACGAGCGCGAGCGTCGCGCACAACCGCATTGCAATCCGTAGACAACGGTCTCGCGCGCGGGTTCCCGGTCGCCGTCGATCGCCTACCAGCGCCCCAGAAGCTTGCGTTTCCAGCTGTTTGCCAGGGCGGCGCGGGCGCGTCCCTCGTCGGTCCACTCGGGGTGCGGCGGCGTCGCGGCGGGCGCGCCCGGCGCGGCCAGGTCACCGAGGTGCGTGCTGACGGCCGCGGCCGCCAGCGCGTAGCCGTGATTCTCCAGCACCGCCATCTCGGCAGTCGAGAACGCATCCAGGTCGGTGCGCACGGCGGCGATCACCGTCGCCGCGAAGTCCTTCGAATATCCGGGGCCGCCGCCCTTGTAGCTGGTGGTCGCGCTGCCGATTCCCCAGTACGCGCCGTCCATCGTGCCGTCGAGGAAGTTGGAGATCAGCCAGCGCTTGCGCAGCGCCAGCGCCTGATGATCGACGATGTCGACGTAGCGGCCGATGCGCGCCAGCAACCCGCCGTCGCTGGCGCTGCCGAACACGGCACCGCCGTCGGAGACCAGCACCATGCGGTGGGTCTTCCACACCGGTTCAAGCCCCAAGTTGTCGTAGAGGCCGCCGTCGCTCAGACGGACGTCGGCGCCGTCCAGTCGCTCCGCGCCGCAGGCGCGGTGTGCGACTGTTGTTTTTTCAGGTAGCCGCGATCCCGCGCTTCGCGCTGCGTCGTCCAGGCGATCGCGCCCGCGCTTGAACCCGGCGACCGGCGTGTCCAGCGGCAGCGGGTTGAAGATGGGCGGAAAGCACGACGACGCCGCGACCGCGCGCGCCACGTCCCAGTCCGCGGGCGGCGGCGACAGGTACCCCAGCCGGTAGTCGCCGACGCGCGCGCGTTCGAACACGAAGTTCAGGCCGTAGCAGAGATCGGTCGCGCAGAACACGAAGCGCGGGCGCTCGGGCAGCGACGCGAGCTTCGCGCGCGACAGGCGGGCCGCGTAGCCGGCGAGCAAGCCGCGCACGCCGGCGCTCGTGTTCCACGGCCGCAGCAGCCGCCGCAGCATCGCGGGCGTCCGCAGGTTGCGGCTGGCGAACCGGCGCACCGGCGCGGCGACGTCGCGCTCCCACACGTCGGACGGGATCGGCGCGGGCGCCGGCGTCGCGGCTGAGGACCCCGGCGCGTGCGTCGCCAGCAGTCCGGCCATGATGCTGCCGCCCGACACCGACGAGATCGTGTCCAGCTTCGCGAGCACGCCGGTCTCGTTGAGGCGGCGCAGCGCGCCCAGGTGGAACAGCGTGGCGCGGAAGCCGCCGCCCGACAGGCAGAGCGCGGTGCCGGCGCGTTCGCGCTCGGGCCTGTAGCGCTCGGCGATGGTCGACTCCGGTTTCCCGGCCGCGTCGGTCGCCTCGTATTGTTGCGGCGGCAGTTTCACGGTCCCTCGTCTTGCACGTCCCACCCGAAATTGGAATCGGGCGACGCCTGCCTTTCCGGTGCGACGCCGCGCTACTGCGGGCAGCCGATCTTCGTCTTCGACAGGACGAAGTCGTCGATCCAGATCGTGCGCGCGGTGTCCTGCTGGTAGGACTCCCAGCCGATGTCCATGCGATCGAAGTTCGGTGCGGTCCACACGGGGGTCGCTGTGCCGCAGCCCGATCCGCTGCCCATGACGGTCAAGCTGTCGACCGCGGCGCCGTCGAGCCAGAAGCGCATCGTGTTGGTCGTGCCGTCGAACTGCCACTCGGCGCACGACCATTTCCCTTCGGGGATGACGATCTTGTTCGAGTGCTTCCAGCAGTCGCTGCTGGGGCCGTTGCCCGAGTACGAATCGGGCGTTTCGTAGTTCGCCATCATCTGACTGCCGACGAACGTCGTCCCGTTCATCACCGGGTGCTGGCCGCCGTAGCGGTAGAGCGCGTGGTAGGTCTGCCCGGCGATGAGCCCGCTTCCCTGGAGGAGCGTCCAGTGCACGTCTCCCGTCGGCGCCGCTTCCAGGCGGAACATCATCCGGCCGTAGAAGTTGTTGGGCATGACCGGCAGCACGCTGGTCGACATCAATCTGATGTACGCGGTCTTGCTGCCGCTGCCCGACGCGGCGACGAACTTGACCGACTTCGTGCCGGAGCGCGCCTGCGCGGTGTCGACCGCGGCGGTCGAGCCCGAGCTCACCTGGCGCGTCCAGGGCGTGCTCGGCGCCTGGCCGGCGGTGTATTTCTCGAAGTCGTCGCAGAAAAGCGCGGTCGCGCAGGGATCGCCCGCGGCGCCGCCCGTTCCGGCGCTGCCCGTTGCGCCGCCGGCGCCTGTCGTTCCGCCGGCGCCCGTCGTGCCGCCGGCGCCCGTCGTGCCCGCTGCGCCGGTCGTTCCCGCGGCGCCCGTCGTACCCGCGCTGCCCGTTGTGCCGGCGCTGCCCGCGGTCGTTCCCGCGGCGCCGGTCGTGCCCGCCGCGCCCATCGTTCCGGCCGCGCCCGTCGCGCCGGCGATGCCGGTGCCGCTGCCGCCGATCCCCGGCGTGCTGGACCCGCTCGAGCCGCTGCACGCGATCGCAGACAGGACCAACGTCGCCGCGAGGACGGCGTAACTAAGCTTGCGCATAGCCGGCGAGCTTATCGCGCCCGCCGCCGGCATGTCTCGCCTGATGCGCTGTGCTACCTCGATCGTCGGCGGTCGAAAGTCCCACGAGGACGGGGCGATGCTGGCCTTTGCGCACGCGCACCTACGTGCGCTCCTCGTCACCGTCGGAAAACCGACGCAGAAATTTTCCCGACTGCATGAGCCGCTATTGGGCCCAGCGGCGACCAATCGTGCAGTGTAATATGGGAATCGCTATGGCCCTCCCGCGTGAGATGCGCCCCGGCGCGCATGTCCTCAATGGTGGGGCGGTTGCTTACAACGATGACGCCGAGCTGGTCGCGGCCCTGCACCGGGGCGATCGCGCGGCGCGAACCGTGCTGGTCCAGCGTTACGAACCACTCGTCGAACGCCTGGTTGCCGGCGCGCTCGGCATCGATTCCGAGATTTCCGACGTCATCCAGGACGTCTTCGTCGGCGTGTTCGAGGGCATCCGCGGCCTCAAGGACGCGTCCGCGCTGCGCAGCTGGATCGCGACGCTGGCCGTGTTCACGGCGCGCGGGCGCATCCGCCGCCGGCGCCGCTGGCGCTGGATCCGATTCCTGGCGCCCGAAGACGTTCCCGAGGTTCCGGTTTCCGGCCCGCAGGGCGAGACGCACGAGGCGGTGCGCGCTACCTACCGCGTCCTCGACACACTTCCCGACGACGAGCGCATGGCGTTTTCGTTGCGCTTCATCTCGGAGATGCAGCTGACCGAGGTCGCGGCGGCGTGTCGCGTTTCGCTGGCGACGGTCAAGCGAAGGCTGGCACGCGCCGAGAAGCGGTTCGTGGAAGCGGCCAAAGATCATCCCGCGCTGCGGGAACGACTCACGCACGGAGGACGGTGGAGCGAGCTGGCGGAGTCGGCGGAAGTGGAAGGCGAGTCATGAGCGATCTCGAATCATTGATGCGCGACGTAGCGCGCACCGTCCAGGGCGATGCGCGCCGGCGCAACCTCCTGCCGGAGATCCAGGCGCGGATGGAAGCGCTGGACAATCAGAGCCGGCAGGCGCAGCGCGCCCACGGAACGTGGCGGCTGTCGCTGGCGGGCGCCGCGCTGTGCGCGGCGGGGATCGCGATCTTCGTGATGCGGCCGCAGGTGCTGTCGTACGCGGTCGATGGTGCGGGCGCCGGGCGGACTGGCGCTGTCGGCGAGCGCCTGGTGGCTTCGGATGCGAGCGCGCTCGCGCTCCGATTCTCGGACGGCTCGCAGGTCACGCTGCCGCCGCGGGCGCAGGCGCACGTCGATGCGCTGGACGCGCAGGGCGCCACCGTTGCCCTCGAGGGCGGGACCGTCGAGGTCTCGGTCGTTCACCGCAAGCACACGCGGTGGGAGATCCAGGCCGGGCGCTACCGCATCCGCGTGACGGGAACGCGTTTCTCGGCGGGCTGGGATCGAAAGACCGACGCGCTGACGGTGACGATGCACGAAGGTTCCGTCGAGGTCACGGGACCGGGCATGAAGGCGCCGGCGCGGGTCGTGACCGGGCAGCGCCTGCACGCCAACGGCGTCAGCGCCGAGATGCCGGGCGACGAATCGGTTGTCGTCGAGGACACGACGCTGGCCGCCCGCCTCGAGCCGGAGGTGGTGGTTAAGGATCCGGAGCCGGCCGTCGCCGAGCCGGAAAAGCCGGCGCCGGAAAAGCCGATCGCCGCCGCGCCGGCACGCGACGATCACCGCGGCGCGCGCGTTCGGCGCCCGGTGGCCGAGCCGCAGCCGCAGCTGAAGCTTGCGCTCGCCGACGCCGAATGGCGAACGCTGGAAACGCGCGGGAAGTTCAAGGAAGCGCTCGCGTCGGCGATCGGTGACGGGTTCGACGAGGGCTGCCTGCGGCTGCCGGCCGACGACGTCGCGAAGCTCGGCGAGATCGCGCGTCTCGCTGGCGACGTCAAGCGTGCCGAGTATGCGTACCAGGCCTTGAACCGGCGCTTCCCGTCGACGACGCCGCCCCTGGCCTTGTTCGGCCTCGGGAAGGTTGCGTTCGATCAGCATCGGGACTACGCGTCGGCTGCCAAGTGGTTCGGTCTCTACCTGAAACGTTTTCCGAAGGGCTCGCTCGCGCGCGAGGCCTCGGGTCTTCTGCTGGTGTCGCGGATCAAAGCAGGCGACAATGCCGGAGCACGCGACGCCGCCGACGATTACTTGCAGTCGTTCCCCGACGGGCCGCACGCCAAACTGGCTCGCGACACCCGCGGTCACTGATCTGTCTTCGGTTCTGTTTTCTGTTCTTGGCGGCGGCAGCGCCTTTCGCGACGGCCACGCGCGCGCAGGCTGAGACTTCCGCCGTCGCCGGTGCGGCGACGGACGGCTCGCGTCCGCGCGTCATGCTGCTGGGGCTGACCGACGACGATCCGCTGGCGGCGCGCCTGGCCGCGGAGCTGGAGGCGCTGGGCCTCGACGTGTCGCGCGCGCGCATCGATCCACTCGTGCCGATCGACGAGACGGTGCGCCAGGCGCTGGCGGGCGGGGCGCGCGGCGTCGTCGTCGCGGACGGAAGGCGCACCGAGTTCTGGGTGGCGGAGGAAGGGACCGAGCGCATCGGCATGCGCCAGGAGCTGGAGACAGAGAGCAGCCCGACGATGGAGTCGGTGCTTTCGCTGCGCACCGTCGAATTCCTGCGCGTCAGCCTCGGCCTCACCAGCCGGCAGCGGCGGTCTGCGCCGCCGCCTCCTCCTCCCGCGCGCCCGACGGAAGCCGACACGCGCGTCGCCCTCGGGCTGGTGTCGGGCGCCGTCGTCAGCACCGGGCGGCTGCCGCCGTTCGCGACCGCCGGCGCGAGCATCCGCGTGCGTCTCGTCGGTCCGCTGGGCATCGAGCTGCGCGGTCTCGCGCCGCTGATGACCCAGCAGATACAGAGCGCCGCCGGCCCGATCGAAACCTCGGTCTGGCTGGGCGGCGGCGGGCTGGTGATCGCGCCGCGATCTGCGGGCCGCGCCGCGTTCGAGATCGCCGGCGGCGCGCTGGCGGCGATGGTCTGGGCCAGCGGCACGGCGATGGGCAACAGCGATCACGCGGTGGGCCTCGCGCTCTACGGTCGCGCGGCGGGCCGCGTTCGCCTGAGCTCTAGCTGGTCAGTACGCGTCGACGTGCTCGGGGGCAGCACCGCCCCGCGCCGTCCGATCGTGGCGTTGATGGGGACGCCCGACGAAAATGTCACCGCCTGGGGCGTCGGTTTCGTGGCGGCGACAGCCGGCGTCGAGTGGGGATTCTGAGCCGTCGCAGCCCTGGGCTGACACTCACCGAACGCAATGTTTTCCCGAAGGATTGTCCGTATCTCGGTGCTGGTCATGCTGGCGTTCTGTGTCCAGCAAACCGGCGCGTCCGCGCAGCCCGCGGATGCCACCGAAAAGATCACGCAGTTGAACCGCGAGGCGCTGGCGGCGGTGGACAAACGCGAGTTCGAGAAGGCGCGCGAGTTGCTGAAGCGCGCGCTCGATCTCTGCAAGACGTTGGGCCTCGAACAACATCCCGCGGCGGCCCGGACGCACGTTCACATGGGCGTCATCATCATCCAGGGCTTCAAGAACCCCGAGCTCGGCAAGAAGCAGTTCGCGAAGGCGCTGGCGATCGATCCGAACATCACGATCACGAAGTCGCTCTCGACGCCCGATCTCGAGGAAGCATTCGCGGAAGCAAAGGCCAGCGGTGGCGCGATCGCAGGCGGTGACGACACGGGGCCGGCCGCGCCTCCGCCCCCACCGGCGCGCGCGCCCGAGAAGGCCGTCACGAAGACCGCCGCGCCGTCGTCGTCGGGGTTCAGCTACCACACGGTCAGCGAGGTGAAGCAGGGCTCCAGCATCATCGTCACCGTGACCGTCGAGGAGAGCCTGAAGTTCAGCAAGCTGGTGCTCGCGTACCGCGAGCAGGGGACCAGCGACTTCCTGGGACGCGAGATGGAGGCGGTCGGTGACGGCGCCTACCGCGCGGAGATCCCGGCGTCCGCGACGGGCGGGTCGTCGGTGGCCTACTACATGGAGGCGCAGGACGACGACGGCAATCCGGTCGCCTCGCGCGGCACCGACACGCGTCCGCTGGTGATCTCGTTCGCGGCGACGGCCAAGCCGTCGTCGGGACACGCCGACGCGACGGTCGAGCGCAAGGCCGAGACGCGGAAGCGGCATGAAGATGAAGAAGACGAAGGCGCTGGCAAGATCTACGTCGGCCTGCTCGTCGGTAGCGGCTTCGGCTACACGTCGGGCAACGGCGAGGTGAACGCGGACACGCCCGTCTCGGGGACGTTCTCGGGCGCGCTGCTCGGGCACGTCGCGCCCGAGGTCGGCTACTGGTGGAAGTCGGACCTGATGCTGTCGTTGCAGGGCCGCTTCCAGCTGGTCACGGGGACGACCGGGTACTCGCAGGACGGGAAGCAGCACGAGCCCGTTCCGGCGGCGCTGGCGGTGTTCGCCAAGGTGACCTGGCTGACCTGGACCACCGGAAATCTGCGGCCGTTCCTTTCGGGCGGCCTGGGCGGCGGGCAGATCCGCCACGTCGTCACGTTCGGCAACCTGACCGACTGTGGATCGGGCGGAAACCAGAAGTGCGTCGACTCCGTCGTGGCCGGGCCGCTCTTGGCCGAGGTCGGCGGCGGCATTTTCTACAAGCTCGTCGACAGCGTCGCGCTAATCTTGTCGAGCAACGCGCAGGTCGCTGCTCCCAAGTTCACGCTGAACCTGGACATCAACGCCGGCGTCGGCTTTGCGTTCTGACATGAAGCGGTTCCTCGGCGACGACTTCCTCCTCGACAGCAACGTCGCGATCGATCTGTACGAGACGTTCGCGCGGCGGCAGCCGATCATCGACTACCACTGCCATCTGTCACCGCATCAGGTGGCCGACGATTACAAGTGGCGGTCCATCACCGAGATCTGGCTGCAGGGCGACCACTACAAGTGGCGCGCGATGCGGACGGCGGGCGTTCCCGAACGCAACATCACCGGCGACGCGTCCGACTGGGAGAAGTTCGCGGCGTGGGCGGCGACGGTGCCGCAGACGCTGCGCAATCCGCTCTACCACTGGACGCACCTCGAGCTCGCGTTCCCGTTCGGCGTCACCGGCAAGCTGCTCGGGCCCGACACGGCGAAGGAGATCTACGAGCACTGCAACCGCAAGCTGGCGGAGCCCGCGTTCTCGGCGCAGGGGCTGCTGGCCCAGTACGACGTGAAGGTCGTCTGCAGCACCGACGATCCGATCGACGACCTGGAGCCGCACCAGCGGCACGCGAAGAATAGCCAGGCGCGCACTCGGTTGTGCCCGACCTGGCGCCCCGACAAGGCGCTGGCGCTGCACGACCTTCCGCTGTGGAACGGGTGGGTCGACAAGCTCGGCGCTGCCTCCGACATGACCGTCGACAAGCTGGCGACCCTGCGTGAGGCGCTGCAGAAGCGGCACGACTTCTTTCACGCCAACGGCTGCCGCGCGTCGGACCACGGGCTGGAACGGATCTACGCCGCGCCGTACACGGAGCGCGAGGCGGAGGCGATCTTCGCCAAGGCGCGCGCGGGCAAGCCGCTCGGGCCCGAGGAGATCGAGAAGCTGCGCGCGGCGCTGACCTACGACTTCGCGGTGATGGACCACAAGCGCGGCTGGGTGCAGCAGTTCCACCTGGGCGCCATGCGCAACAACAGCACGCGCGCGATGCGCGTGCTCGGCCCCGACACCGGCTACGACGCTGTCGGCGATTTTCCGCAGGGCGAGGCGCTGGTGCGGTTCCTCGACCGGCTGGATTCGGAGGGGAACCTCGCGAAGACGATCGTCTACAACCTGAACCCGCGCGACAACGAGCTGCTGACGACCGTCATCGGTTCGTTCCAGGACGGCTCGGTGCCCGGCAAGATGCAGTTCGGCAGCGCCTGGTGGTTCCTGGATCAGCTCGACGGCATGACGAAGCAGATGAACGCGCTCTCGAACATGGGCCTGCTGTCCCGCTTCGTCGGCATGCTGACCGACTCGCGCAGCTTCCTGTCGTACTCGCGCCACGACTACTTCCGGCGGCTGCTGTGCAACCTGCTCGGCGAGGACGTGCAGGCGGGGCGCTTGCCCGACGAGCCGGCGCTGCTCGGCCGCCTGGTCGAGGACGTCTGCTACCGGAACGCGCGCGCTT
>DATMZL010001039.1:0-2600 GCA_035607075.1 Polyangia bacterium | reverse complement strand
ACCTCGATCCAGGCGCCCGGCACCAGGTCGGCGTGCTCGCGGGGTCGTGCTTCGAGGAACGCGCCCGACGCGGAGATGTTGCGGACCACCATCATGTGCATGTCCCCGCCCGAAACCACTTTCGCCTGCGCGACGATGTCGAAGCGCTGCGCGACCCGCCGCTCGGAAAAATTGTTCGCCGTGTCAGCCATCTGCATCCCTGATTCGGAAGGATCAGCGTGCCGCTTGAAGCTGGACGCATCGCACCGAGACGGCTACTGGTGTGGCCAGATGAGTCCAGCCACCACCGACGCTGCGTTCGCCGCCACAGACACGACGGTCGCCCGACGGATCGTGAGCGCGGGCCAGACGATCTTGTAGATCGCGAGCTCGGCGAGGACGGCCCACGCTTCGGAGAGCGCGAGGCGCGCCGTGGCGCCGATCGCGAGGCCGGGAAAGAGAAACCACACGAGCGGATGCGTCGCGAGGTTGACGACGACGACAACCGCGGCGCGCCGCCACAGACGTGGCTCGACGGGCGCCAGCAGCGGCAGAGCAATCGCGAGCTCGACCAGAAGCGTGAGCCCGAACGCCCGCAGCCAGTTCGCGATCCAGAACGTCACCGCGAGACCGACGTTCGCTCGGCGCCGCGGGCAAGGAAGTAGGCCAGGACGGCGAGCTCGAGCCAGACGTGGAACGTCGCGAGCGAGAGGACCAGCCGTCGCGTGGAGGCCGCATGCAGCAGGCCGAACGTCGCGACGAGCATCGCCAGAACTGCGACGGCGAATACGCCCCGGGGCGTGAAATCGCGAACCAGCTCGCGAAAGGCGACGCGCCAGCTGCGGCCGCCCTCGCCGGGGCGATCGCCGGCGGGGATCGCGACGAGCCAGATCGCGTAGTGAACCGACTGCAGGAACGCGAAGCTGGTGGCGACGGCGATCGCCCACGAATCGGGCAGCCCGGGCGCGAGCCAGTCCGCGGCCGCGAACAGGTGCAGCCCGGCAACCGACAGCGCGCCATGGCGCACGGTGACGCCGAGGAGAGCGCCGCTGGCGAGCGCCGCTCCGCCCGCGAGTGCGATCGCGACCGGCACCAGCGCGAGCCGCCCGCGGCGGAACAGCGCCAGCCATAGGACGATCGCGACGATGTTGTGCGCGTGCAAGAGCACCAGCCGGCACGCGCGCGGCGCGCCGAGCGCGAAGGCGCCGAGCCCCGCGGCCGCGGCCACCACCGCCCAGCCGCGCAGGCTCCAACCGCGCCCGCCGGCCCGGGACGCGGCGGCAGCCATCGCGCCCCCCACCGCGCCGAGCAGCACCCAGGCGGACGCGAGCGCGTGCTCGACGGGCAGCGACACGCCGCCCACTCCGGCCTCCCCGAGCGCCCGCAAGGCCAGCAGGCTGACCACGAACCCGGCGCTCGCCGCCAACCACCACCGCGGCCACGCCCTGCGAACGAGAAGATGCCGCACGTCCGCCGCCAGGTGCGGCACGCCCAGCGCGAGCGGCCCGACGACGATCAGCAGCGACGGCGCGAACACCGCGGCCACGAGCGCGACGAGCGCGTGCAGCGAGAGCACCACCGGGATCCGGACGCTTCGCCGCGCGGCGAGCGTCTGCCCGAGCGGCCACCCGCCCGCGAGCACGCGCAGGCCGACCCGCCGGAGCTCGTCGAGCGGCCGCAACGCCTGCTCGACGCGAGCCGCGCCGGCCGGCATCAACGAGACGGCCGCCGCCGCCGCGCGAGCGCGATCCCGAGCAGCGCGAGCGCCACCGCCGAACCTCCTGAAGCTGCGGCCGCGTCGGTCGGTCCGGTCGCCGCGATCGCGCACCCCGACGACGACTTGCCGCCGCCGGTGCCGGCGTCGGACGCCTGGCAGAGGTTGCAGTCGTACGTCATCGTCGTCGGGCCGCCGTCGCCGCTCGGGATCGTCTTCGTGCAGGTCGTGGCCACGCACGTGCCCGCCTGGTTGTACTGGGGTCCAGCGTTCTGGCAGGACTGCCCGGGCGAGGTGCACAGGTCGGGCGGCGCCACGTCGGCGCGCGCTTGGTTCACGCCGACGGCAACGGTCGCGAGCCACACCGCGACGGACAGGAAAGCCAAGGTTCGCGTTCGCATGAATCCTCCTGGGTCTGCGCACCGACGCAAGCGCCGTGCCTGCCCGGATCGTGGCGGCAACCGCGCGGGCCGTCCAATTCGCCGCGACTTTGTCGTCGCGTTCGTATCAACTTCCCGACGACGCGCAAACTTTACGCGGCCGCGTCAGGTGACGCGTCGGCGGCGGCCGCAGGCGCGCGGACGGCGCCAAGCGCGGCGGAGAGCTGGCGCGTGCGCCAGATCGTGTAGAGCACCGGGATCACCTCCAGCGTCAGGAAGGCGCTGGTGACGAGGCCGCCGATCATCGGCGCTGCCACCCGGCGCAGGATCTCGGCGCCCGCGCCCTCGGCCCAGAGCAGCGGCAGCAGGGCCGCGGCCATCGTCACGATGGTCATCAGCTTGGGCCGCAGCCGCCGCACGGTCCCTTCCGTGTGGGCTTCGATGATGTCCGCGCGGCTGCGGATCTTCCCCTCGCGAAGGCGACGCTGGTACGCCTCGTCGATGTACACAACCATCACGACGCCGGT
>DATMZL010001389.1:0-4733 GCA_035607075.1 Polyangia bacterium | reverse complement strand
GCGCGGGCACGTTGGTGAACAGCGCTCGTTCGGCGTAGACCTCGCCCAGGTCGCGATCCTTCACGTGGCGGGCGAGCGCTGACATGAACTCGATCAGGACCTTGTTGTGGGTCTCGAGAGATTCCGGGCTCATCGAAAGCCAGATCTCCCCGTCGACGAACGTCGTGCTGACCTTTTCGGGAAAGGTCGGCGAGGTGATCCAGCGCCGGAACCCGGCATGGGTCCGCGCGTGGCGGGGCAGAGCCGGCGGCCATCGGTCCCGATAGCCCGAGATGTGGATATTTCGCCGATGCATGCCACATGAGTCTATCGCCGATTCACGGAAACGGTTGCGCGCGGGGCTGAACCGGACGCGAAAGGCCTTATAGTCCCGGCCGTGCACGCGCCCCTCGTGTTCGCGATCGTCTTTGCGCTCGCCGCGCCAGCGGCGCGCGCGCCTTCCGCCGACGAAGTTCGCCTCTACGACGAAGGCCTGCGCGCGTTTCAGGCGGGCGACGCGCGCGCGGCGGAGAAAGCCTGGAAAGCTGGCTACGCGATCGCGCACGATCCGGCGTTTCTCGTTCACATCGGCGAGGCCGAGGAGAAGGCCGGCGCGTCGGCCGAGGCCGCCGACAGCTACCGTCGCTACCTGCGTGAAGCGCCCGACGCCGCCGATCGCGCCGACATCGAACAACGCCTGGCGCGTCTGGCACCCGCACCGCCACCGCCGACCGCGGCGCCCGCCCCCGCCGAGACGCCGGGTGAATTCGGGGCGAGCCCGCCGACGCCCTCGCTCGCGCCGCCGTCACCGCCGGCCGCGGCCCGGCGCGCCGCGGTGCCGATGGGCGAGGTCGAACGTCCACCCGCGGCGACGAAGCCCGAGGACTCCGGCTGGAACCGTTACAACGTCACCGCCGTCGTCTCCGCGGGTGTCGCGGTCGCGTTGCTGGGAACCGCCGCGGTGTTCGCCGCCCAGGCCGCCTCGAACGAGAGCGACGTCAATCGCCTGGTCGGGTACCGCGACCCGGCCACCGACGCCCCGCTGCGGTATTCGGACGTCGCGAACCAGTACGAGCAGGCCGCGGCGGACGGGCCGCGCAACAACCGGAACGCGAAGATCGCGCTCGCCGCGTCGGCGGTGGCGGCCGCCGTGTCCGCGACGTTCTTCGTCCTGGACGCCAAGCTTGGCGCGACGCCGGCGGTCGCGATCGCGCCCGCCGGACACGGAATCGCCGCAACGGGAGGCTGGCAGTGGCGCTTCTGAGGCTGGCGTTGCTGTTGCTGCTCGGGGCGGCCGCGGTGGCGAGCTGCTATTCGCCGAAGCAGCCGGCCTGCGCGTTCTCGTGCGCGGACGACGGGCTCTGTCCCTCCGGGTACAGCTGCGGAACAGATGGCGTCTGCCACCGCGACGACGGTCAGGGGACCTGCAACATCGCGCCCCAAGTCGACGCCGGCCTTGACGCAGGCGGCGACGGCGGCGATTGACGCGTGGGGAGTCGGCGAGCTCTGCTCGCCGCGTACCATCGCGGGAGGGTTCGGGAACCCTCTCAGGGTTCCCGATTGAGCTGACCTGGACCGGCGACCCGTTTTTGCCGTGGAGGACCCGCGCCCGCGCGTATAGACTCCCGCGCGGCAACGACCATGGGCTTTCTCGACCGGTTCTCGAAGGACGGCCGCGACCAGCGCGCCCGGGAGAAGAATGCCGCGCGCGCCATCAACAAGTACATGCAGTCGCCCGACCGCATGAAGGCGCTTCAGTCGCTGCGCGACGACGGATCGGATGAGGCGCTCTATGCGCTCATGCGCCGGTTCGGGATGATGTACGACAAGACGATCGAGGACGAGCAAGAGAAGGAATGGGTGTTCGAGATGCTCGTCGAGAAGGGCGCGGCCGTGCTGCCGGCCCTCAAGAAGTACATGTTCGGCGCGGATTCGATCTCCTGGCCGCTGCGCCTGCTGGACAAGGTCGTCGACGGCAAGGAAGGCCGGATCGATGTCATCGCCGAGGTGCTCGGGCGTCATGAACCGGGCTACGAACGCGACCCGACCAAGAAGATCCAGCTGATGACCCACCTGGCCGGGCTCAAACATCCGCGCGTGCCGCCGCTCGTCGCGCCGTATCTTGAAGACATGGACGAGGGCGTCCGCTACGCGACGGTCGAGGCGCTGCTCAAGCAAGGCGACGAGAGCGTCGCGCGCTTGCCGCTGCTCGACCAGATCGCGAAGGAAGAGAGCTTGCGGCTGCGCATCCGCATCGCCGACGGCTTCGCCGAGCTCGGCTGGGCGGTCGCCGAAAAGCGCGCCGACGTCGAGAAGGTGCTGCCCGAAACGTTCCAGATCGAGGCGCGCGGCGCCGACGTGCGCATCAAGAAGAAACCCGGAGCGAAGGAATAACCGAAAGCCGTGCCGAAACGCGAAGACATCAAGTCCGTCATGGTCATCGGGTCGGGGCCGATCGTCATCGGCCAGGCCTGCGAGTTCGACTACTCCGGGACCCAGGGCGTCAAGGCGCTGCGCGAAGAGGGTTACCGCGTCGTGCTCGTGAACTCGAACCCGGCGACGATCATGACCGATCCGGAGATCGCCGACCGGACGTACGTCGAGCCGCTGACGGTCGACGTGCTGACCCGGATCATCGAGCGCGAGCGGCCCGACGCGATCCTCCCCACGCTGGGCGGTCAGACGGCGCTGAACCTGGCGCTGGACCTCCACCGCAGCGGCGTCCTGGACGCCCACGGAATCAAGCTGATCGGCGCGCAGGTCGAAGCGATCGAGAAGGCCGAGGATCGGCTGCTGTTCAAGCGCGCGATGGAGAAGATCGGGCTCAGCGTCCCGCTGTCCGGTTACGCGCACAGCCTTGAAGAGGCGCGCCAGATCCAGGCCGAAATGGCGAAAGCGACGGCGGCCGACACCGGCGGTTCCGGCTATCCGGTGCTGCTGCGGCCGTCCTTCACGCTGGGCGGCTCGGGCGCGGCGGTGGTCTGGAACGCCGAGGAGTTCGACTCGAAGGTGAACTGGGGCCTGCAGCAGAGCCCGCGCGGCGAGGTGCTGGTCGAGCAGTCGGTGCTGGGGTGGAAGGAATACGAGCTGGAGGTGATGCGCGACAAGCGCGACAACGCCGTCATCATCTGCTCGATCGAGAACTTCGATCCGATGGGCGTTCACACGGGCGATTCGATCACGATCGCGCCCGCGATGACGTTGACTGACAAGGAGTACCAGATCATGCGCGACGCGGCCCTGGCCGTGATCCGCGAGATCGGCGTCGAGACCGGCGGTTCGAACATCCAGTTCGCGATCAACCCGGAGAACGGCCGGATGATCGTGATCGAGATGAACCCGCGCGTGTCGCGCAGCTCGGCGCTGGCGTCGAAGGCGACCGGCTTTCCGATCGCGAAGATCGCGACCAAGCTGGCGATCGGCTACACGCTCGACGAGGTCCCCAACGACATCACGCGCGAGACGCCGGCCTGCTTCGAGCCGACGATCGACTACGTGGTCACCAAGATCCCGCGCTTCGCCTTCGAGAAGTTCCCGGGCGCCGACAGCGAGCTCGGCCCGCAGATGAAGTCGGTGGGCGAGGTGATGGCGATCGGCCGCACGTTCAAGGAGTCGCTGGGCAAGGCGCTGCGCTCGCTGGAGATCGGCCGCTCGGGCTTCGAGCTCGAGCGCCCGCCCGGCCTGGAAGAGCTGAAGCGCCTGATCGCGCGGCCCGGGCCGGACCGCATCTGGCAGCTGGCCGAGGCGATGCGCGCCGGGCTCGACAACGAAGAGGCGTACGCGCTCACCAAGATCGACCCCTGGTTCCTCACCCACATGCGCGAGATGGTCGACGAGGACGAGGCGGCGCGCCTCGAGGGGCCGAAGGGGCTCGACGATCCGGCCGCGCTGGAGCGGCGCAAGCGGCTCGGCATGTCCGACCGCCGCCTGATGAAGCTGGCGGGCACCAGCGAGGAGGCGGTTCGCCAGGCGCGCATCAAGCACGGCATCCGCCCGGTGTTCAAGCGCGTCGACACCTGCGCCGCCGAGTTCGAGGCGCAGACGCCGTACCTTTATTCGACGTACGAGAAGCCGCAGCAGGAAGAGAGCGTCGGCGGCGTCCCGGGCAAGATCTCCGTCGAGAACGAGGCGCGCCCCACCGGCAAGAAGAAGATCGCGATCCTGGGCGGCGGGCCGAACCGCATCGGCCAGGGCATCGAGTTCGACTATTGCTGCGTGCACGCCGTCTATGCGCTCTCCGAGGCGGGCTACGAGACCATCATGGTCAACTGCAACCCGGAGACCGTGTCGACCGACTACGACACCGCCGATCGCCTCTATTTCGAGCCGCTGACCGCCGAGGACGTGATCGAGCTGGTCGAGGTCGAGCGCCGCAATGGCGAGCTGCTCGGCCTGATCGTGCAGTTCGGCGGCCAGACTCCGCTCAAGCTTGCCAAGCCGCTGGAGGCTGCCGGCATTCCCATCCTCGGCACTTCGCCCGACGCCATCGATCTGGCCGAGGATCGCGAGCGGTTCCAGAAGCTCATTCACAACCTGAAGCTCCGACAGCCCGACAATGGCACGGCGACCTCGCAGGAACAGGCGATCGCGGTCGCCGAGAAGATCGGCTACCCGGTCGTCATCCGCCCGTCCTACGTGCTGGGCGGCCGCGCCATGGAAATCGTGCGCGACGGCGCGCAACTCGATCGCTACGTCGCGCGGCTTGCCGGCGACCTCGACCGGCCGAGCGAACTGGTCGTCTCCAAGAGAAGTCC
>DATMZL010000381.1:0-2590 GCA_035607075.1 Polyangia bacterium | reverse complement strand
ACGACCACCAGCAACCCGACCGCGAACCTGCGCAGCGCGTACCTCACCCTCTCAACCTACGCCCGCCCTACTCGCGCGCCAGGTGTTCGTTCGGGACCAGGCGGAGCTGCGAGGTCTGGTCGTAGACGATGCGCAGGTCGGCGTTCACGGGGGACGCGGGGTCGGGGCGGGCGTCGCCGCAGTCGCGGCTGCCGGGCGCGGTCTGGCCGGTTTCGCGGCCCGTGTCGGCGTCGACCTCGGTCCAGACGATCGTTTGCCCGCGCCGGCGTGACACCCAGAGGGTGTCGGGCGATGCCCAGCCGACGGGGCACGTCGTCTCGGTCTCGACGACGTCGTGGGCCGGACCGCCGTCGGCGCTCATCCACCGCGCGATCGAGCCGCGCTTGTCCGTCGTCACGAACGCCAGGCGCTTGCCGTCGGGTGACGCGGCGAGGCCGATCGCGATGCCCTTGTAGATGTCCCGGCAGCCGGTCCCGTCGCAGCGCCGGATGGCCGGGTTCGGCGCGTGCGGGCGGTAGAACCAGGTCTTGCCGTCGGGCGTGCAGGCGGGCGACCAGTCGAGCGGCCCCTGCGTCAGCTGCGCGATCCGCTTGCCCGCGAGGTCGACGCGCTCGATCACGATCTTCTCGGGCGCCAGCTCCTCGCTGACGATCAGGTCGCGGCCGCAGCGGTTGCCGTCCCAGACGCGACCGCTTCTGGTCAGGTTGAACAGCGGACCGTTGCCCTTGCGCAACCAGAGATCGGACGCCAGCCGCACGCTGATGAACGCCAGCCCGGTCGCGGTCCGCATCGGATAGCGCAGCATCTGCCCGGGGACGCGTCCGACCAGGCGCCCGGTCCCCGCCGCGACGTCGACGGCGGCGACGTCGTAGCCGCGACCGCCGTTCCGCTGCGCGAACAACAGCGCTCCCTCGTCCTGCCGGATGTCCAGCGCCAGGTTCGGCACGCGGAAGCGCACCTCCTCCGCGAGCAACACCGGGGCGATGCCGACGATCTCGGTCTCGGCGTTGTCGAAGTACGATCCCAGGAACACGCGGTTCCCGACGACGTGGCGGAACATCGTCAGAGCGGGGCGCGGCGACACGTCGGGCAACACCTTCATCCGCCCCGCCGCCGGCCAGAACACGCCCATGTGATTGGCGTCGATGTCGTACGAGAAAATGTCGCCCTCGCCGAGCCAGGTCGGCTCGGACGCCATCGACGGCTCGGCGGTCTGCACGACCGGGACGGCGTCGCGGCCGTCGGCGTGGTTGGAGAGAAACGCGAACGCGCGGCCGTCCGCGGCGTGGCCCTGGTACAGCAGGCGCGTGCCGTCGGGCGAGATGTCCGGGCAGCCCTCGGCGTAGGCGGCCGGCACGATCGGCGACGGAACGCGCGCGTGCGTGACCGTGTTGAAGTCCTCGGCGCGCGCCGGTGCGCCCCAGACGAAGCGGATGGTGCGGCGATCGGGCAAGAGGCGCGCGCACTGGATCCGTTCGGGGACCTCGGCGAGCACGGCGGACAGCTCGGACCAGTCGGCGGGCTCGCCGGTCGGGACGATCAGCGGCGACCGCCGCGCCGCTGCAGTCGAAGATGCGGCGTCTGTCGCGCCGGGCTTGCGGCGCACCATCGACACGCCGATCGCCGCCGCGCCGGCGACCATCACCAGCGCGAGGCCGCCGACAAGCGCGGCGCGCGCCGGGATGCCCAGCCGTCGCCGCGGACCGGCGCGCTCGGTCAGGCGCCGCCCCGCCTCCAGCGGGCAGCGCAGCCGCTTCGCCGGATCGTGTACGGTGCAGGCGCGGCACGCCTCCAGGACCAGCTCTTCGTCGGCGGTCAGCTTTCGCCCGGCGCCGAGATCGGGCGCCAACATCTCGGGCGCTGCCCCATCGCTCCAGCGCGGCTTCGCGCCGAAGACGATCTCGTGCATCACGACGCCCAGCGCCCACAGGTCCGACGCGACGCTGGACGGCCCGCCGCGCAGCAACTCGGGCGCCATGTACGAGACGGTGCCGCCTTGTACGGTGCTCGCGCCGTCGCGCGTGTCGGTCGCCAGACCGAAGTCGGTCAGCACGACGCGCCCGTCCGCCATGCGCAGCAGGTTCTGCGGCGTGAGATCGCGGTGGACGATGCCGGCCTGGTGGATGGCCGCAAGCGCCGAGGCGACGGCGCGCGCGTCGGCGATCCGATCGGCGAGCGGCCGCGCCGTCATCGCGCCCGAGCGGATCTCGTCGCGCACCGTCCCCTGGGCCAGCTCCATCACCAGGAAGACGCGCCCGTCGGCATGCTGAAAGTCGAAGACGCGGCAGACGTTGGGGTGGTGGATCTGGCGCGCCAGCTTCACCTCGCGCGCGAGGCGTGCCGCCCACACCGGCTCGCCCGCCAGCTCGGCGCGCACAATCTTGATGGCGACCGCTTCCTTCAGATCGCGATCGTGCGCGCGCACGACGACGCCGCAGCCGCCGCGGCCGAGAACTTTTTCGATCGTGTAGCGGCCGCCCAGCACCATGCCGTGACGGATCGGCTGCGCCTCGGCGAGGTCGGGGCGGATCTCCTCGAGCTCGGTCCAGCTGGTTTCGTCGACGTAGCTGCCGCCGCCGTTACCGTTGCT